>NZ_JBXDLD010000172.1:0-8339 GCF_056820425.1 Priestia sp. KCTC 13724
AAATTCAGTTAGCTGGCCGTTCGTCGTGCGTACCGTGAAGGTGCGCTATTTTTTATATTTCGGGCTTACAGTAATGTTATTTTAAGTTCAGTCTAACCCACATTTATAATCAAAAACCCCTTTCCTCTCTTTAAGAGAAAAGGGGTTCTTTCAATTACTGTTTATGTGATGCTTCATAATCATATACTATACAAAACAATACTATAAGGACTATTACACTTCCATATTGAAGAAGCTTTGATATACTATCTAAAAAACCTGCAAGAACATTAGTAAAAGTAACCACTATAAGAAGTGTATTTAATAATGTCATAATAAAAAAAGATACATAATACCGTTTTTTCAGGCAACCAAATATAGTCCAAAATCCTAGACAAATAATGATAGTATATATGGGGTTTTTAAGGATGTTAGGAATTATCTTCTCTCCAAAAACAAAATTATTTAGGGATTTGAGTTGCAACATCTATATTCTCCTTATAATTTTTAATGTTTTCTCTTTCCTTTTCCATAGTTTTTATAAGCCTTTCTACCGCCTTTATAAGCAGCTTTCCCGAAAGTATATGCATCTGCGATGAGTCCTGCACCTCCAAAAAATTTCCCTCCTACCTTAAGGCCGACTAGTCTAGCTGATTTATATACATATTTTTTATTATATATTGGTTTACTACTACGTATATATCCCGAATAACCTCTATGATAGCCGGTACCGAATCCTACTGAAGAAGCTAAAACTTTTCCAACGTTAATATAATCTTTTACGAGCGCTTTTGTTCCAGCTTTTGCACCGGCCTTAGTTGCATACCATATTCTTCTCCACTTTTTACTCTTCTCCCCATCTGGATCCGTGAACATTACTGGATTGTTATCAGCATAAACATATCCATTTTGTGTAATTGGATTTTCTTTATCACCAAGAACAGGATCTAATGTCAAAAATCTTCCAATTTCAGGGTTGTAATAGCGTTGTTGTAGATAGTATAGCTTAGTTTCAGTATCATAACGGTATCCTGCATATCTAAATGGTACCTGTGAAGCAAATGCACCCGTTTCCTTTATAATATTTCCCCAAGAATCGTAATCAAAAGAAGCTACAACACTACCTTGTTCATCAGTAACTTTTGTGACATCACCACGGGCGTTAGTATGGAATGTGTAAACTTTACCGTCTTTATTCATAGTTAGAGGACTATTATTAGTATCATAAACATATGATACTAGTACTTTTCCTGTTTGATCCGTTTCTAATACAACATTATTATTTTCATCATACGTATAATATACAGTGGTTGACCCAACCGTTTTACTAATACGTAGTCCATCAGAGTTATATTGATACTTTGCAATTGAATTAGATCCCTCTTTAGTCTCAATGAGTCGATCTTCCGCATCATAAACGTATGTTCTTTTACCATCACTTGTTAAATTTCCATTTTTATCATTTGTAATAGCTGTTCCATTAATTTTTACAAGTTGGTTTGCTGTATTGTAAGAATACGTATCTGTATTAACTGTCGAGCCTTTTGTAACTTTTTTCGTAAGACGATTACCTACAGCATCATACGTATATTCGTAGATATCCCCATTCGGCAGAACCTCTTTGGTTAACTGACCACTTTTATCATAAGTAAACTTGGCTGTTCCATCAGTTGTTTTTTCTGTTAGACGATTTCCTTTGGCATCATAGGTATAATCGAAAGACTCAATGGAATTACCACTCGCATCAGTGGTTAATACATGCGAAAGTTGGCCTGCCCCATCATAGTCATGTAGCGTAAACGTTCCATTTTTATTTTTCTGACTTGCTAATTGATCATTTTCTGTGAATGTAAATGATGTATCCATATTTCCACTAGTAATACGTGTAACTTGATCATTTTTATCTACTGTACGATTAACTGTATTGGTAGTAGATCCAGATGAAAAAATACTAGTGATAAGATTGCCATTCTTATCGTAGTTGTACGTATTTCTTCTACCGGTTGAATCTGTTTTTTCTTTTAACTTACTATCCGCATCGTATACATAGTTAGTAGTTACACCAGTTAAAACATCTTTTTCACTTGTAATGTTTCCATTTGCATCATACGTATATTCATAACGTTTTACTCCATTGTATAAGGTAGCTGTTTTACGATTCACATTATTGTACGTGCTTTCAACTATACTTCCATTTGGAGATGTTGTTTTAAGCAAATTACCTAGAAGGTCATAATCATACGTAATACTTGCTCCAAGGGCATCCTTTAATGAAGTTATATTATTTCGTTCATCATAGGTAGAAATTGTCTTGTTACCACTTGCATTAATAGTAGCCGTATGATTTCCTGCTTTATCGTATTCATAGGTAGTTGTTTTGCCATTTTCGTCCGTAACTTCTGTAAGTTGATCATTTGCATCATATTTATAGGCACGAGTATCATTTGCAACTGTTTCTCCCGTTACATTACCGACCTCATCATAAGACTTCCAAACTGTATTTCCATTAGCATCAGTTTGGTTTATAACATTATTACCGCCTACATCATAACTATATTTTGTACGAATAGAACCAAGCTGAGCTTTTGCAGCGTCAAACCACGCTGTACCGGTTTGATCTTTATACTGGTAATAAACAGTTAATGATTTAAAATCTTTTGTAGTAGCAAAGCGTAAAGAATTATGTTGCCAATCATGTGATTTACTCTTATCAAAATCTCCATTTATCCACTGAGTTGTACCATCTGTGTAATTAACGGCTACATCCATTTGATATACACCCGCAGATTTAGTTGGTGAATCAGCTTTTGAGTAACCAGATACTGTAACCTCTTGTCCTGATTTACCACTCACATTTAGCTCTTGGCGAACAAATTTATCTACTCCACGTTTACCTGTCAATTTAATAGATTGGTTGCCTGAATAGGCTGTTGTTTTATCAAGACCATCGGCTGTTGTCAAAGTACCTGGAAAATACCAATTATCAGGTACTCCATCATTATTGGAATCAATTTCAAAGTTGCCATTATCAATTAAATTAAAGGCTCCATAATATTCTTCTTCTATCTGAAGTCCATCGAAATAGAAATCTCCAGCGCCTTGGTTAACATATGCTTTCAAAGTCATACGTGTTGTAGTAGCCGGTAGATCTCCTGGGTTAATAACAAAATGAATACGTTCAACATTACTTGTTCCCGAAAGTACCGGACTACTCACAGTGTCCGTCATCTTCCCTGTAGAATCTCCACCAGTAATTGTTAACTTTGCGTTAGATTTTGCATTTATTGTTTTCAAATAACCACTTACGACATATTTTTTCTGAGGGTTATATGAAATAGCATCACTTTCTACAGCTACAGTTGTTGATGGATTTGAAATTTTCAACTGCTTAGATCCTAAGTTAGCATTTTGAACGGATGCTCCATTACTATCATAAGTAAAAGTACCTGAACCTATTTTCTTCCACCCATCAGGCCAATTGTCATTATTCGAATCCTGTTCAAAACTGCCGTTAAAGAGAAGGTTGTCCCCAATACTTACTGAAGTTGTATCTTCTATGAGATTTCCCTTGCTGTCATATTTAGCAGCTGATGATTTAGTTGCTGCATCAGTAGAAGCAGTGTTATTATCTTGGTCATCATATTGTTCTGATGATACATTACCTTTTGCATCTTGATATTGTGTTTCATTGTTATTTTCATCGTATGAAAATTTCTCTTGTTCATTTAAGGGATTCGAGAAGGTTAATACATTTCCCTTACTATCATACGTATAATCAGTAGCTGCATTGCTACCACTTTTATTTGCATTTTCATCTTTTTCCTGAATTAAATTATTTTGGTTATCATAATTATAAGTCTTTGTATAATTAAGTCCACCTACATCTTCAACGGACTTAATTACATTTCCGTATGCATTATGAGTATAGTCCGTTTTAACGCCTCTTGAATCAGTTACTGTAGTCACACTAGTAGTTGTATTATAGGAAAGTGTAAAATAATCGTTTTTTACGGATCCTTGAACAGTAACAGGCATCTCTTGCTTTACAAGTCGATTGTCAGTGTCATAATTCATTGTCATCTTTTTGCCTCTTTCGTCTGTATAAGAGGTCATTTGATGACTACTGCTATACCCATATGAAATGGTGAATACGTTACTACCTAATTTATCGACCTTAGAAAACCCTGTTAAATTACCATTAGTGTCGTAGGTGTATTTATATTTTCTGTTTGATGGATCTGAAATAGAACTTACTTTTCCATTTGTTCCATAATCAATGTCTAACTCCCTACCAGAAGAATCTACAACTGTGATTAATCGCCCACCACTATATGTGTAGGTAGTCTTATTGCTATTTGAATCTGTTTCAGCTATCATATTTCCCTTTGAATCAAAGGTAATATACGATTGATCTTTGTCTGTAAGCTTAAATGTGCCATCTGAATTTTTTTCTAATTGCAGATAAACGCCTCCTGGTGAGTCGTACCCTCCAGAAGAATTCTTAGCAAAGTAATGTTCTGTACCATCTTCGTCACGATATAAAATTAAGTCATCTGTATTAAATGTCAGGCTTTGATCTAAATTAGAACTCCAACCATAACCAAAAATTCCAGATGAGGTTGATCGGCTATTATACGTTCGATTTACAGTTAAAGGTAAGCCGCGCCCTTCAATATTAATATCTGTTTCTTGATTGAAGAAGTTACCATTATACGTATTTACATTTGATTCAGCTGTCGTCCAATAGCTCTCTACTCCGATTGGATCAATTGTATAAGCAACCGTTAACTTTGGTTTTTTAGATGTATCCGTCGAATAATCGCTTGAACGGAACATTTTACGATCGGCTGTTTCATCTGTATTTTTTAACATAATACCGTAGTTAGCTTTTTTACCACTATACCAATCCTTTACGAGATTAGTAGTGTAAAAAGTATAATCTCCGTCGGTAGAAACGTTTTGATTAGATATTACAGCATCAATAGTTGGTTGATTGCTCCAATTAACACTATTAGAGCTCCAAGATTTCGTAATTGGATACATACTAACATTTGCTTGTTTTTCAAAACCACTTGTATTTGAATGTGAACTTACTGTTACTTTAGCTGAAGTTATTTTAGCCCCACTTAATAAGTTTTTCAAATTAAATTTAACTAATGAACGTGTTGTTCCATAATAAACTTGTTTACCTGTAATTAAAGAAGGGTCTGTATAATAATTGCTGTTAGGGTACGTAGATGAAATAAATGTATCAGCTGTATTTCCATCTTGTACATCAACAGTTGGATCAATAACAACAGGGTATTTACGTTCTGAAGAGTTCAGCCACTTTTCATCAGCTGTTACATCTACATAAGTTTTACCCTTTTCTTCACGAAGTTCCATTGATACATCATGAGAAATAACCTCTGCAGAATCGTACATGAAAGGCTTTGAAAGAGTATAAAACGTCTTGCCTTTTTTATCTTCAAAAATAATATTGCCATCTTTATCTTTTTTTGCTATTAGATTCTTTAATTTAAACTCATATGTGAATTTATTTTTCTCTGTATTCTTATTAAGGATAAGTGCTTCTTTCACAGCATTATTATCCACTTGGAAATTTAAATCTGTATCTTGGAAAACTCCAGGATACGTCATACTATTGTCTTTCGCTATCCCTTGAACTTTATTAGCACCAACAATCCCGAATGAAAGTTGTTGATCTTTTAACTTAATTCTAAGAGTACGGTTATCTTTATTCTTTTTTGAGAATTTTACTTTAAATCGATTTGATTTATTTTCCAAAGAAAGGTCTTGATCATCAGATTCTGATTTTCCATTAACAATTGTATTATTAATATCTTCCCATTCATTTCCCTGTTTATAATGAATTGGTTCCGTATATTCCTCATATATATATTGGTTCTTTTCATTATCTAGGTAAGTCTTTGAGTTTTCAGTCCTTAATTGAGGTAGTTCTTCTAATTCTTGTGTATTTTTAATCGGTTCTTCATTTTCTTTCTTTGTTTCTGCGTGTACATTTAAGATAGGAAGAACGGTAATAAACAAAGTGAAAGCTATCGACCACACTATAGATTTAAATAGTTTTCCTTTTATACTACTTTTGATAAGCAATAATAAAACCTCCACTTAATCTAGGAAAATTTTTGCTACTTCTCCTGCTTTGATTGAAACTGGATATACTTTTGAATTTACTTCAATGGTATAAGTTCCTGGATTTAAGTTTGTTACCTCAAAATCTCCACTCCCATCGGTATATACCTGATAGGTCTTGGCCCCATTAATTTCTATTAATTGATGGTCCGAATTAGGTAAACTACCATAAAGATGACCCGTAGTGGGAGAAAGCTTCCATTGTAAGTCTGGTGGAGAAGCATAGTTTGAAAACGGTGAATTTGAACTGTAGCTAGAAATTTTGCTTAATGAATTGTAAAACTCATCATTCGCAATATCATCTTTATTGGTAACAGCATAACTATAAAGACTTGTTCCACCTAATGTATTTCCAGACAAAGAAGGTGATTCTGCTTTTTGAATTTGAGCCATACTATCCCCAATGGAATTTAGATAATTCCCTACTCCGGATAAAGTCATTCTTTTCCCTTGATTGTTCTTCTCCCATTCAATCCAGTTTTCATAAGAAGTTTTTTGAGTTGAGTCATATTCCCTAAAATAATTCATAGGTACTGCCAAATCGATTGATCCTTCTTCTAGCCAACTTCTCCAATCTTGTAATGCATCATTCATTGTTGAAGAACTATTCCATTCGTCCATTGTTCTCGGACCATTTCCCCAGGCAATGGTTGCAGCAGAAACAGTGACAGAAGGTTTTATACTTTGGACAGATACGTAAACTTTTCGAACCATGTTATTAACTTGTTCTCGGCGCCATTGTTTCCATAGAGCATCATTTGGTTGAGGTAAACCTGATTTTCCATACGCTTTATTAAAACGTTGAACACTTATATCGTTATAACCCCACTCTTGCCCCATATACCTTATAAGATCCATTTGAACGCCATCTACGTCATAGTTTTTTACTACATTCGTGATGACATCTCTTGTAAAATTCACAGCTCCAGGATGTCCAGGATCTATTACGTATTCAGAGCCATTTTGATAACTTCCTGTATAGGTCTTACTTAGCCAGTTCTCTTCACTAGGTTGACTCATACCGTGTGCATTAAATATATGTTTTGGATCCTTAGGTGGTGTTGATTTATTCCATATTGGTGTCATAGCAAACCATGCATGTACTTGGATTCTAGGATGAGCTGCATGAGCCTTTTGAATTAAATCTTCCAATGGATCATAGTTGCTTTGTAAGGTTGAATCTTCAGTCTTTGGCTCTAAAGATTTACTGTAAAAAGCATCTCCACGTCGTCTTACTTGAAGAAAAACAGTATTGATATTGCCTTTTTGCGCATCTTTTATTAGTTGGTCTACCTGATCAGGTGTTTTTGCACCGTCGTGAAACATATCTACCCAAAGTGCTCGATATTCTTTTTTTGAGTCATTAGGAACAGAGTATGTAATAGTCAACTTAGGTTTTAAATCTGCTGAAGTGTAGTCATTTGAATAAAAGATTTTAGTTGCTTGGGTCTCATCACGAAATTGAACACTAATCCCATTATTAGCAGTACCGTTATACCAGCTTTTAACTTGATTTGTCATATAAAATTCATACCAAGACGGTTTTTGCACTGTTGCATTAGATACACTGCTTCCTACTGCAGGCTTATTGCTCCAATTAAGTGCAGAAGCATTCCAAGATCCTGTCACTGGTCTGACATCTACCACGGCCTGAGTTGTCGTGTTGTAATACTGGTAAAGACTAAGTTTTGCTGAAGTTACAGTTGCGCCCTCAGGAAGGTTAGGCAGTTTAAACTTTAGAAATGAGCGCGTAGTACCAAAATTTTCGTGCTTTCCCTGAACTAAATATTTACTAGAAGAATAATTAGTAGATGGATACTGACTACTAATAAATGAATCTTCTAAATCTTGATCAGTGCTCGTCCACGTTTCAGTTTTAGTTGTTGTATCTGCCCTTGCTTCTAAAGGGTTAGATACTAAAACGAAAATTAGACATAAAAAGAGATAACACAATAAAGAATTAAATGTAGGAGTTCGTAGACTCATATCTTTGCCCTCTTATTTCATTTTTTGCTTAGGTAATAGTGTGGAAGGATTGTTTTTACAATAAAGAAATATTAAAGGGGATTTTTTGTAATTTCTTTCATAACAAATCGCTGATTAAGTTTTTTAAATCTAAATAATAATATAAAATTTCACGAGTGTTGATTATCCAAAATTAGACAGACTTATCCCTTGGAATGTGACGTAGTTTTTCAAAAAAG
>NZ_JBXDLD010000173.1:0-10181 GCF_056820425.1 Priestia sp. KCTC 13724
GAAATGTTGGTGTGGTAACTTTCATTTTACTAGATAGGACGATTTTTTTGTGTATTTTTTCAAAAAAAATCCAGAAAGAGGGCTGTCAAAAAATCAGCTTTTACTGACTTTTTGGACAGCCCCTTTTCTATTTATCTTGTACCTTATCATTATTAAACATTCAGCGTATTTTTTTCAGATTCAATTAATACTTTATTTCGCCCTAAGAAAATTGCGAGAATGACAATAAAAATCCCTGTGCCAATCAAGAGCCATTCCACACTAATCCAGTCTGCGAGAGGTCCAAAAACCAACATTCCCAGCGGCATCATAGACGTAGAAATCATGCCCATCACCCCGAATAGCCCCATAAACCCTAAATACAGCCAAAAAATAGGAACCAAACCAAGAGCTAACGTACAAACACCCATAATTACGCTAGCTAATCCTAACGTTTTAATCCGGTTTTGAAAGCCTCCCCAAGCTGCAATGACTCCTCCACCTATCATCATTCCAACTGAAAATGCAATTTCAATTGCCGTCAATCGCCACACGTCATCGCCAAAGCTTCGCGTCACTTGAAGCGGGGTTAAAAATGCAGCTGGCGCCATTAGTACAAAGAAAACGGCAAAGAATAAGAAAAATTGCTTTAAGAAAGCATGATTATTCACGTAGCGAATTCCTTGTTTAAAATCACTGAAATAGCTTACTTCCTGTTTCCCCATAGCTTTTTTATGCACAGAAACTTTCACGAAGGTAAGCAGTGTCACAATGGCAAGTGCTGCTGTAACGACGTCAATGAAAAAAATAATCTCAAGCGACACTGTAGCAAGTAAAGCAGCGCTAACCATCGGCGATATAAACATAATGATTGCCTGGATACTTTCGTTTGCTCCGTTTACTTTTGTCAGCTTATCTTTTGGCACAATTTGTGGCAAGATGGCCCCAACAGCAGGTGTTTGAATCCCTGCTCCAAACGCACGGACTGCTGCCATCACAAAAAGAAGCCAAATGCTATCAAATCCCATTAAAAAGAGAATTGCTAGAACAAGCGTTGCAGTGGCAATTAATCCATCCGCGAGCATAATAAGGACTTTTCGATTGTAGCGATCCGCCCAAACTCCAGCAACGGGCGATAAAATAAAGGTCGGAATAAATCCACAGATAATGTACAACGTCATCATGAAGCCCGATTGCGTGGTTAACGTAATGTGCCACATGATAGCGTATTGCACGAGGGACGATCCAAACAGTGAAATCGTTTGGCTACTGAGAAAAAGAATAATATTCTTTAACCAGTTCTCTTGTAAATGACTTTCTGCACTATTCATATTTAACAGCTCATTTCTATTCAATTTTTATCTTATTTACCTACTAATTCCGTCCATGCACTCCTATTTTGAGACAACAAAAAAGAGAGGAATATTCTCCTCTCTTCTTAAAATAACCGTAAAATATAGGGTTTTCTTAAAAATAGACAGACCAATTCCGTTGCTCTGAGCGCAGGCAGAGCTTCCAAGTATTCAATTAGCGAATGAACATTGGTAAACGTAATCTCATTGATGCTGTCAACAGAAAAACCCCCATTTCTTATTAGATACTATTATCATAGCAAAAAGGCCCTTTTGATACAATTACCTTTTTGCTTGGAATTAACAACTCTCTTCTCCCGCCATTAAAAATTAGTATGCACTAAGTGAGCATTTCATTCATTAAAAAGAGCAAACGGTTACAGTTTAAACTTCTACCGACTAAACAAGAAGGATTGCTTCTAAAAGACGAACACTAGCTGTTCCCATCTCTTTGATTTGTCTCAACACGTTCGTTCCATTGCGCTACGGCCACTCGCTTTCCGCGGGGAGGAACCTGAGCTTCCTCGCTGCGCTGCGGGATCTCCGTTTTCTCTCTCTTTCCCGCAGGGGTCGAGTGTCCTACGCTCCATTCCACCCTGTTTCCAACATTGTTTTCACAATCAACAAAAAACCTGAACGATTAAAAGTTATGAACTCTCAATCATTCAGGTATAGTAAGGACTGAACTACTTATGTCTCAGTCTCTTTTCATACTATTTTATATACCATTGCTACATTTCGCCTAATGAACTTTCTTCAACTCTTGAAACCATCACCTTGTCTACACGAAACTGATCCATATCAACCACTTCCAATAACAAATCCCCTACGCGAACTTCATCTTTTACTTTAGGAATTTCTCCCTTTTGGCTGGTGATAAAACCACCAAGGGTATGAAAATTTTTATTGCTCGTTAGGTTTTCGACGCCTTCAAGGTCGAAATACCTCACAAATGTGTCGATTGGAATCAGCCCGTCTGCAAGCCAAGAATTTTCGTTACGCTGGACAATTTGAAGCTCTGTTTCGTGCTCTTCTGGCATCTCACCAATAATATGTTCAAATACATCGTGAAGAGTAACTAATCCTTCCACCCCTCCATATTCATCGATTACAATCGCTTCGTGGTGTGCAGATTTCTTCAACATCTCCATCGCTTGAAAAGCTTTCATTGATTCAGGAAGAATGATTGTTTGACGTATACATTCTGTCAAGTCAAAATGTTCATCAGATACTAGCTTTGCAAACATGTCTTTCGCATGAACAATTCCTTTAAAATTATCAAGCGTTCCCTCTCCTACAGGAAACCTAGAATATGAATTTTCTTTCATTATCTTGATGTTCTCCTCTAATGGATCTTCTAAATCAAGCCATACGAGCTGAGGGCGTGGTGTTAAAATATCGCCTAATCGCTTATCTCCTAAGTAAAAGATTTGTTCCACAAGATCTTGTTCAATGGATTCAACAACTCCGCTATATACGCCTTGTTCAATCAGCTGAGTAATTTCTTCTTCCGTTACATCTGGCTCATCATTTGGCTTTACTCTCAGCACTTTTAATACAAACTCTGTTGATTTACTTAGAATAAAGATAAGAGGTTTACCAATCTTTGAGAAGTAATACATTGGCTTTGCCACAATCGATGCCGTTTTTTCTGGATTGTTTAATCCAATTCGCTTTGGGACCAGTTCCCCAATAATTAATGACAAGTATGTAGATAGACCTACCACAATGATAAAGCTTAACTGATAGCTAAACGCAGACAAAGCATCAATTTGGTCTACATAGCCTGACAGCTGCCCAGCAATTGTGGCTCCTCCAAATGCCCCTGTTATTACACCAATTAACGTAATTCCAATTTGAATGGTTGATAACAGCTGGTTTGGATCCTCAGCAAGCTTTAATGCATATGCAGCTCTGCGGTCACCTTGTTCTTTTAATTTTTCAAGTCGATTCTTTTTAGACGTTACAATTGCAATTTCGGTCATCGCAAAGAGTCCATTTGCGACAATAAGGATTAAAACAATAACGATTGAAATCCAAATACTATTCAAGAGTTTTTCACCGACCTTTAATGTAATAATATACAGTTAACTTACCCGCTTGAACAATAAGTAATACCATTACGTTTATTTGTTATGGTATAGTCAGAAGAGTAACCACTACTCTTCTTCTCACTTTATTTATGTAAAGAGTAACAAAATGCTTTTTATCAATAACGGTGTTAAATTAATTCAAACTCTGCTCCTTCTGGATAAAGCTCCACCTGCAGCTCCTAACATGAACGGACCTGTAAGAGATGGAAACCCGATTGACTGGGCAAATTCTCCCGTCACGCCTACTAAGTTAGGACCCGCTACGGCACCGAATGTCGTAAACACCATTGTCGTACTAATCGCTGTGGCTCGCTGCTTGCTGTTGGATAAGTCTGTGCCCGCATAGCGAGCCTGCAGATTTGTAGCTGTGCCTGCTCCGTATATTAGCAACGAAGCAAATAACAGTACAATACTGTTTAGAATAGCTGCCAATATGACCCCAACTGCACCGATACCACCAAAGAGAAAGCCAGTTGATAGCCCAATACGCCGTCCATATCGTTGTGAAAGTCTGCCCACTAGCAGCGCTGCTCCGGCTGATCCAAAAGTTAATAACGCAGAAGGAACTCCTGCATAAGCTTCTGTTCCCAGCAGATATAAATCTCAAATCACTTTAGCTAGGCGACGTATAGATGCATTTGAAATTTCTGTATTCCTTATTGCAAGAGAACTAATGGAACTTGATGAGGAAAGTTAAAGAGACAAAAAAACCCAAAAACCGCACATAACCACGCGAGGTTTGGGTCTTTAGTACATTCTTATTTATGCATACTTTTCAACTTCAATGTCGTCACAGACTCAACGTGAGCCGTATGAGGGAACATATCGACTGGCTGTACGTTTTTTACTTTGTAGTACTTTGAAAGAATTTGGACGTCTTTTGCAAGAGTCGATGGGTTACAAGATACGTACACAACTTTCTTCGGCTTCACTTGTAAAATTGCTTTTAAAAGCTTTTCGTCACAGCCCGTACGCGGTGGATCCACAACAATAACATCCGGCTTCCAGCCTTCACTTACCCATTTTGGTAACCATTGTTCAGCTGGCCCTGTTACATATGTTGCATTTTCAAAGCCGTGATCTTTCGCATTTTTACGCGCATCCACAATTGATTCTTCAATGGTATCCATTCCGCGGATTTCTTTGGCGTCATCCGCTAGCCATAAACCAATCGTTCCAACACCACAGTAAGCATCAACGATTTTTTCTTCTCCTGTTAGCGCCGCTGCTTTTTTCACTTCGTCATAAAGCTTAACGGTTTGCTGAGGATTTAATTGGAAGAAAGCGCGAGCTGATAGTTCAAATGAGATATCTCCTAGCGTTTCTTGAATGACTGGCTTGCCTGCTAGCGTAAACGTTTCATCACCAAAGATTAGCGATGTTTTTTGACCGTTTACGTTTTGAACAACAGATTTCACTTCCGGTAGACAACGTTTGATTTCCTCTAGTAGTAAGTCTTTACGCGGAATATCTTTTTGTGCCGTAATTAAAACAAGCTGCACTTCACCTGTTTCAAATCCAACGCGTGTCACAATTGTACGAACAACCCCACCGCGCTTTTTCTCGTCATACACAGGAATTTTTAAATCTTGTAAAATACGCTTCATTTCTTTTGTCACGTGATTTGTCGCGCGATGTTGAATCGGACAGTTTTCAATGTCAATTAAGCGGTGTGAATTGATTCCATATAGGCCGGCAATGACTTTTCGCTTGTCCATTCCAACTTGAAACTGTGACTTGTTTCGGTAACGCCACGGATCTTCCATACCAATTGTTGATTTGATTTTTGACTCAACGTTTTTCAATGAGCTATGACGTTCAAAGGCTTGTGAGACAATGTCACGCTTTGAATCAAGCTGGCCTTCATACGACAAGTGCTGAAGCTGGCAGCCTCCACACTGCTCATAGATGGGACAGGGCGGGTTAACGCGCTGTGGTGATTTTTTACGAATACGCTTAATACGACCTTCCGCAAAGTTACGCTGTACGTTCGTTGCTTCAACAACTACTTCTTCATCTGGCAACGCACCAGGAACAAAGACAACTTGGCGTTTGAAGTACCCTACTCCTTCACCGTTAATACCAAGACGCTTAATAGTAAGCGGAAAGGTTTGTCCTTTTTGAACCTTCATTTCTTGTTTAGGTTTATTCATTCTAACAACTCCGATTATAGTTTCTGTTTCTATTTATGCACGGTTTTACCTTTTCATAAAACCGATGATGTTTTTCTTAAAAAAGAACCAAGGCATATTATAACACTTTCACGACAAAAAAACCGACAAGGATTCTTGTCGATTTTAAGGAGTTCGTTGCTCTGTCATATCGGTAGGCTTTTTTTTCTCAATTGGGGCTACTTTTTCACGCTCAAATACGAGGTCATCAATGCTTTTGAACGTATATCCTTCTTTTTGAAGATCACGAATTGCTTTATCAAGCGCTTCGGCGTTATCTTTTGAAACAGTATGAAGAAGTAAAATCGCACCGGGGTGGATTTGAGCCATAATGTTGTCATAGGAATAACGCCAGCCTTTTTGTGCATCCGTCATCCAATCCACAAATGCCAGTGACCAAAAAACGTTAATATAGCCTTCCTCTTTTGATAAAGCCAGCGTTCGTTCACTAAAGACGCCGCGGGGTGAGCGAATGTATTGCATATCATCTCGTCCGGTAATATCTTTGTATTTATCTTCTACTTTTTGTAACTCTTCTTTAAAACGCTTATCGTTTACTTGAGTTAAGTCCGGGTGGTGCCAAGAGTGATTTCCAACAATATGGCCTTCTCGTACCATTCGTTTAATCAGCTTTGGTTGGTCTTTTAGATAATGCCCTGTCACAAAGAACGTTGCCGGTACTTTACGCTTTTTCAACACGTCAAGAACGTCTGCCGTGTAGCCATTTTCATAGCCATTGTCAAACGTAAGATAAATTTCTTTTTTCTTCGTATCGCCAAGGTAAAAAGCTTCATATTTCTTTAAAAGCTTTTCATGGGAAGCTCCTGCATCAGCCGGCTTGTGGTTTTTACTTTTTTGAAATCCCCAGCTAATCGGTTTATTTGAATAGGTTTGTGCTGAGACTGGGATCGTTACGCCTACTAAAACAACGAGGAAAAGGATGAATCTACGCATAACGTGCTCCTTTCCAAAGGTCAGTTTATGCTTAGTATCCATCCTTTTCGTTTACGTATGCTCGCTACTTTTTACCAGTTATTTAAAAACAGGCTCTTTAAATTGCTCAAGTTTTTCAAGCGATGATTTATCAACATCGGCATGTAAGCTATTGCCGTGAGAATCCATCGTTACAACTGCTGTGAATCCTTCAACTTTTAAATGCCACATTGCTTCTGGAATACCAAACTGCATTAAATCCACGCCTTCAACGCTCTTAATGCAATCTGCGTAGTACTGCGCTGCGCCGCCGATTGCGTTTAAGTATACGCCTCCGTGCTCTTGTAGAGCCGCTAGGGTTTTTGGTCCCATTCCACCTTTACCGATGACAGCACGAATACCAAATTTCTTCATAATATCACCTTGGTAAGGCTCTTCACGAATACTTGTGGTTGGACCTGCCGCTGCTACCTTCCAGTTGCCCGCATCGTCTTTTAACATAACTGGACCACAGTGGTAAATGATTTGGCCGTCTAAGTCAACTGGCGCATCGTTCGTTGTTAAGTGTTTGTGGATTGCGTCACGGCCCGTATACATCATGCCGTTAATCGTTACCACATCACCTACTTTTAACTCACGAATTTGCTCTTCTGTAATTGGTGCTTGCAGAACAACTTCGCGCGTTTTATTCGCTACTTTATCTTCTGCTTGCTCCGCTTGTTCAGAGAAGTCAATTTCTTCACCTTCTTGGTATAGCCATTCTGTTACGTCACCTGTCTTGGCATTAATCTTAATGCCAAGACGACGGTATGCCCAACAGTTGTACGCAACCGATACGAAGAAGCTTGCTGGGATACGGTTAATAACGCCAACTTTACAGCCAAGAAGCGTTGTTTCACCGCCAAATCCCATTGTACCAATGCCAAGCTTATTGGCATTTTCCATCACATACTCCTCAAGCTCTTTTAGCTGCTCGTTTGAGTTTTCATCGTCTAAGCTTCTGAAAAGCTGCTCTTTTGCTAGCTCATAGCCTGTTGTACGGTCGCCACCGATTCCCACTCCGATGACGCCGGCGCTACAGCCTTGGCCTTGCGCCTGATACACAGAATGCATCACGCATTTACGAATACCGTCTAAATCACGACCCGCACGGCCCAGTCCTTCAAGCTCACATGGTAAACTGTACTGAATGTTTTTGTTCTCACAGCCGCCGCCTTTTAAAATGAGACGCGCGTCAATATAATCATTTTCCCACTGTTCAAACTTAATAACCGGCGTTCCTGCACCTAGGTTATCACCGCTGTTCGCTCCTGTTAACGAATCAACGGAGTTTGGACGAAGCTTTCCATTTTTTGTTGCTTCTTCAATTGCCCAATAAATCGCTTTTTTGATTTCAATTTGGTTCACACCAACTGGAGTTTTAATTTTAAATGTCGGCATCCCCGTATCCTGACAGATTGGTGAGATGTTTTCATCCGCCATTTTAATGTTGTTTGTGATTGTTGCAAGTGACATCGCTGCACGCGTGCCCGCATTTTCTTTTGCTTTTGCCGCTGCAATAGCACGTCGCACATCCTTCGGTAGTTTCGTGGATGTTTCAACAATTAGATTGTACATACTCTTTTTTAAAGCTTCAATCATTGTAGATCTCCTCCCGTGTCCCCTAAATAAATGTAAGCGTTTTTTATTTTCAGAAGAGCCGGCCGTTTCCGTTCTTCATTTCACTTTTATTATACTCTCTTGTCTTATAATCTGAAAGGTTTTCCTTGGAATTAGCTGGCTACCAGTTCTTCTGTTTTCTTAGCGTTGTAATGTGTGCAATATGATGATTTCCGTGCCATGCATAGGTCCCGATCACTTCTGCAATAGTCATTTTTCCGTTATCAGGATGTTCAATCGTTCATTTCAATTCTGTATACGCTCTAGAGGTAATGCTCGAAGTTTATGTGAAAATAAAACAGCAGCTCGAAATCATTTTTATCTCCTGTTGAATTATTCCATTTTTTAACATATCGAATCCTTGATGAAATATAAAGATTTTAGTCCCATAAAAAAAGCGAAAAGACTCTTTAGCCCTTTCGCTTTATCTTACTTATTATCGTCGCTCTTTTTAAACTGCTCACACTTTAATTCAAGATCATCAATCATTGTGATTAAACGGTCAATGTCCTCAAGGTCCGTTGTTTCAGGTTCAATAGAATCAAGCACCTGCATAAACATATTTAAACGTTCTTTTAAATAGCGAACTTGTGATTCTGAATCATGCACTGCGTTTCCCATTACGTATCGACACCTTTTCATGATAAATTTTTAATGATAGAAACAATTTTCTTTTATCGTAACGAATGATTTTGCATTTGACAACTAAAAGCATTTTGATAATAGTTGCTAACTTTTATAAACGATTTTAATGTCAAATGGTTGCTCTTCGCCATTATCTGTTGTTTCTTTCCAATAATAAATTTTTTTAATGATTTCGTGTAAAATTTTATTAGCTTTACCAGGGTTAGAGATAGTATCCATAGAAAGTAAAGTTTCTATGTTAGTTTTAACTTTGTTGCATCTCTCTACCTCTAACTTACTCTCTATGGCCTCTATTTGTTTTAATTCATCCATTATTTCAAGTTGGATTTTTTTTATATTTTTTATCTCTTCAGTAGCTTCTTCTGCTTCATAAACACCTATCCTAAACCCTTCCTGCACATTTTTCTTTTGTTTATTTAACTCATCATACTGAAGAGTTAGCTTACTTTGCTTAAATGCTATCTTTTCAAAAAACGCCTCATCTCTATTTATTATGCTCTCAGTGTACTTATTAAGTTCTATTAAATATCTTTTGAGCTCTTTAAACACTTTTTTCTGTACTCGTAAAGCTCTAACCCCATTATTTTTACACCTTGGCAAACCGGATAGTTTATGTTCCAACTTGGCTTTTTGACCTTTTGAAGCATAACAATTAAGAATATAAAGTTCTCGCCCTGATTTGTCTAATGTATTTTTATACTCCCTTTTACTATACTTCATACAAAAAGACAGTGTTTGCTGACAGCAAGAGCACTCTAACAACTTTGATAATGTATATATACCTCTTTGGGATTTTTGAGGTACTTTTCTTTTTTCTAGCCTAATACTTTGAGCTTGTTGAAATACTTCCATACTTACTAAAGCAGGATGAGCACCTTCTACAGTGATTGCACTTTCCCCTTGTAATTTATAACTTACCACTCCTATATATGCCACATTAGAAAGAATGAGCGAAGTAGATCGCGGTGTAAAAACTTTTCCTGCTCTTGTTTTCTTACCTTTAATCGTTAATATCTGACAAATTTCCGCTTGATTTAATTTTCTATTTACATACATATCAAAAATATCTTTAACGGTTTGAGATTCTTTTGGATGAGGCAATAGATGTTTATATTCATCTTTCATATAACCATACGGAGCTATACCAAAATAAACTCCTTTTTTTATAGCATGGATTCTTCCTCTAAGCAGTTTTCTTTTAGTAATTTCTATAAAATGATTATCTATTTCTGTCCGTGTATTTGACTCATTAACATCATCATCGTTAATAAAATTATAAATTTTCATGCGTGTTGATTAACCAATAAAATCCAAAAAAAGCATACAAAAAAGGGCACCTATCTTGTAGA
>NZ_JBXDLD010000174.1:0-20184 GCF_056820425.1 Priestia sp. KCTC 13724
GATAATCGTCTGTGTAGGTTTCGTATTTGCTTTTCGATTTTTATAATGTTACACGTTTTGACAAATCGGGTTCCCTCCTTATGCATCTCATATTTTCGAGAAACGCTTCGCTGTAACCTACGTAATCGTTTCTCAATTTTTCTTACTTCTTTCGTTTTGTTAATGTTTTTGAACACCATTTCATTCGAGCAAATTGCCAATTCTTTAACTCCTAAATCTACTCCAATTACTTCATTCGTTAATTCTTGTTTTACTTGTTCTTGCTCTACTCCAACAGAGATATACCAATACTTTCCATCAAAAGATACTCTAGGATTGGAATATTTCACTCCCGTAGGAATCTGTTCGGCTGTTTTTAACCAACCTATTTTTTCAATAAGCACCAAATTCTTTTTTACTTTCAGTTTAACATTATCGTTATAAAAAGAGGGTTTGACTTTCTTTTTTGACTTGAATTTAGGGCGCTTTGCTACCCCTTTAAAGAATCTTTTATATGCATCACAAGCATCTTTAACTGCCTGTTTTGCTACATTATTCGATACTTCACCTAACCATTGAAAATCTTCTTTTTTCTTAATCTGCGTAATCTCTTTTCGCAACACATTGTCAGACAAAAACTTTAATCCCTGCTGATAATTCTCTTGTTGTCTAGCCAATGTCCAGTTGTATACCCATCTTGCCACACCAGTAGATTTCCATAGTTGAATTTCTTGTTCTTTAGTTGGTTTAATTCGTATCTTCTTTGCTAGTATCATTCTCTTTCAACTCCTTAATTAATTTCTTAACCTTATTCGCCCGTCTCCCTTGTAATTTGCAACTAAATACAGTAACAATTTGAATTAAATCTTCGACCAACTCTTGATTATCTGTCTTTGGAGTATTGTCGATAACCTCAATCTTTGTTCCGTATTTAGCAAATAAATTTTCCAAGAGTTCAAATCCGAATCGTAATAACCTATCTTTGTATAAAACTACAACTCTATCTACTTTGTAATTTAGGACTAAATCAATAACATCATTTAACCCTTTTTTGTTGTAGTTTATGCCACTACCTATATCTTTCACAATCTTAAATGGATTACCTTGAGACAGTAAGTATGATTCCATGTTTTCCACTTGTCTCTGCAAATCATCCTTTTGCTTATGAGAAGATACTCGACAGTAGCCGATAGTTATTCTCGATTCTGATTCAGGAGAATGTAAACCAAGAAAATATTCAAGTTGTTGTTGAGAGTAATAACGGTGTCCAGAAGGTGCAGTATATTGGGGATTTAATTTATTTGTCTTATCCCAATTTCTTAAAGTCTGAACTGTTACTCCGATTTCTTTTGCGAATTGACCAATACTGTATTTTTTCATACATTTCATTCTCCTTTGAATTAGTGGATAATTCTACTATATTATGAAATGTATGAAAAATCAATAGTTTTTTATAGATATTTATAGATTTATTCTAACTGTTTATTACCTCCTTTGGGACTAAGTGACTCACTTTGTTTTCCTTTTAGAATTACCCGTTTTTCTTTAAAATAAACGACAATAGACATAGAAAAACCACTCATCACGGGGACTAAATTGTTAGCCATCAAAATGAGTGGTTCAAGGGAAGGGGATTAACTTTCTTCAATCAGTTTTTGTTCTTTTTTCGCTTTCTTTTTCAACTTTCGCTTTTCAACTAGATAATAAATGACTGGAATAAAAATGAGCGTAATAATAGTAGCAAAGCTTAGGCCAAATACAATGACAATGGCCATTGGCTGCTGTAGTTCTGTTCCTTCTCCAATACCTAGCGTAAGAGGAATTAAGCCGATAATCGTCGTAAGTGTTGTCATTAAAATAGGACGAAGTCTCGTTGGACCTGCTAGTAAAATCGCTTCTTTTAATTCGTAGCCTTCTTTACGAAGCTGCTGTAAGTAATCGACTAATACAATGGCATTATTTACAACAATACCTGTTAAAATTAAAATTCCAATTAAAGAGCCTACGCCTAAAGGTTGATTGGTAATTAGCAAACCGCTTATGATTCCAATAAAAGTTAGGGGAACGGAAAGCATAATGATAAATGGATACAAGAAAGATTCAAACTGTCCTGCCATTACCATATAAACAAGAACTACTGCTAAAGCAAGTGCAAGTGAAAGCTTATAAAACGCATCATTCATCTGTTCATTCTGACCACCAAATACAATTTTATATTGCTTGTTTGGTAATGAAATTTCGCTTTTTAGCTGCTTTTCAATATCATCTGTAATGCTTCCGAGGTCACGTCCAATAATGTCTGCTGTGACACGAATTTCTCGCAATCGATCTTCACGCGTAATTTGCGATGGACCTTGTCCCCTTGATATATCAGCAACCGCTTTTAGCGGAACCGTTGTACCAGTTGGCGATTTAATTAATAAATTTTCTAAGTCAGATGTTGAAGCTGTATCTTTTCGATCAATTAATAAGCGAACGTTTAGCTCTTCACCGTCACGAGCAAGCTGGCTAGCGACAACGCCTTGTGTAGCTTCTGATATCGTGCTGGAGATTTGTGCACTTCCAATTCCGTATTGTGATGCTTTATCACGATTGATTGAAATCACAACTTCAGGATTTCCATCGTTATAGCTTGACTCGGGTTCTCTTACCCCGTCAATTTCAGATAAAATATCGACAGTTTGATCTGAGATTCTCACTAATTCATCCAAATCAGGGCCTGAAATTTCAAGAGATATCGGATCTCCGGTAAAGCCTCCTTCACTAGATGATACGGTTGCATCAACGCTCGGAATGTCGTTAAGCTTATTGCGGATTTCATCAGCTATTTCTTTATCTGAACGATCTCGCTCATCTACAGGTTTTAATAAGATGTTATAAGTAGCCTGATTTGTATTCGATCCAGCGGAGCCTGAAAAGTTATTCGATCCACCTACGGTAACGGATGATAAGTCAACCTCTGGAATATCTTTAAGAATTTCATTAATTTCTTCCGTTTTCTCATAAGTTGCTTCTAAAGCCGTTCCTTGAGGTAGCTTAGCTGTAACAGAAACGGTGCTTTGATCTTGGGAAGGAAGGAATTCTGTTCCGATAAAAGGAATTCCTGCAAAGGATAAAGCAAATAGAAGTAAAACTGCACCAACTGTTTTTTTCGGATGGCGTAGAGCGGTGTCTAATCTTCGTTTATAAAAATGCTTTACTTTACCAAACAACTTTCCATCTGTATTACTTTGCTCTTTTTCACGTGTCGCTAACTTAAGGAACAGTGAAGAAAACAGAGGTACAATGATTAAAGCTGTAAATAAAGACGCAAGCAATGAAAAGCTGATAACTAAAGCTAACGGCTTAAAGAGCTGCGCAGCCAGTCCATCTACGAATACTATTGGAAGAAAGACAACAACAGTTGTTAGAGTGGAAGCAATGATTGCTGTCCCAACTTGATTTGTTCCTTTAATAGCCGCATCTTTCTTTGATAACCCTTGCTTTCGAAGTCGGAAAATATTCTCAAGAATAACGATGGCATTATCTACCATCATCCCAATTCCAAGTGCTAGTCCACCTAATGTGAGTAAGTTAAGCGTTTGACCGCTAAAGTACATAAATACAAAGGTTGTAACAATTGAAAGTGGAATTGCAAGACCAATAATAATGGTACTACGAAGGTTTCGTAGAAATAGGTAAAGGATAATTGATGCTAAAATGCTTCCGACAATCATATTGGACGTTACGGATTTAATGGACTGATTAATAAAATCACTCTGATCCAAAATCGTATCTATTTTTACACCTTCAGGAAGCGTTTGATTTAACTCTTTCAGCCTGTCATCAATTTCATTTGCTACGGAAACAGTATTTGCCCCTGATTGTTTTAAGACAGAGATTCCAACAGCTTCTTTTCCATTTAGGTAGCTCAGTTGGTCAGTGTCTGCATAAGCTTCTTTTATCTCTGCTAAATTTTCGAGCTTAATAATACCAGACTGTGTAGGAATCGGGAGCTCTTTAATATCTTCAATTGAAGTAAATTGTCCCGTAATCCTTATTGGTAAGTTTTGATTTTGATCTTGAACATTTCCAGCAGGTAAGTTTAAATTTTCTGATCCGATAATTTGTTGAAGGTCTTGTAACGTTAAGTTATAAGAAGACATTTTTTGCTGATCAAGCGTTAGTAAGATTTCTTTTTCCGCTCCACCCGATACCGTAACGGAAGCAACACCATCAGCTCCATCTAGAGCAGCTTTAATATCTTCTTCTGCAATTTGTTTTAAATCTTCTAGAATTTGCTCATTTTCACTTGTTAATGAGAGCTGAACAATCGGTAGATCACTTGGGTCAAAGCGCATGACTCGCGGTAGGGAAGCACCTTCAGGTAGAGCTTCGCGTGCCATGTCGATTCGCTCGCGCATATTTAACGTAGCGAAGTTCATATCGGTTCCCCACGTAAACGAAACAAGCACGAGTACGCCACCGTTTTGAGAGACAGATCGTACGCTTTCAACATTAGGCAACGTACTCATAGAACTTTCAAGTGGTTCTGCAAGCAGGTTTTCGATTTCTTTTGGACCTGCTCCGTCATATGTAGCTGTAACGGCAGCTACGGGAAACGTTAATTCAGGAAATAAATCAACGGGCATGTTTCTTCCACTAACGCCTCCAAGAATGAGAAGAAGAACAAGAACCATTGACATGGCAACAGGGCGAAGAACGGATAGCTTAACTATTTTCATCTTGTTTTTCACTCGCTCGTTGCTTTACTTCATTGCCGTCTTGTATCTGATCTTTTCCATCAGTCACAATGACATCATCTGCTTTTAGACCATCGACAACTTGATACTGGTCGTCATTTGCAAATCCTAATGTGATAGGAGTCTTAACTGCTTTCTTCCCATTAACAATATATACATACGCTTGCTCTTCATCGTACGAGATGGCGCTGGATGGAATGACTAACGCATCTGATAAAGAATCAATTGTTACTTCTCCAGTTGCTTTCATGCCACCTTTTACTTGACTCTTTGCATTTTCAATAGGTGCTTTTACTGTGAACAGTCCAGTTTCAGGATTAGCGGTAGGAGACACGGTTGAAACTTTACTAGTAAATTCTTGTGTTACCCCGTCAAATGTAAGTTTAATTTGGTTTCCAGCTTTTAATTGTGATACTTGATAGCTGTTAACTTGAAAGGTAGCATCCACATTGGATTGATCAATGACCGTCATAAGTGGAGTACTAGGAGCGGCAATTCCATTTTTAACAGCACTGACATCCGCAATCGTTCCGCTTATTGGAGCAGTTAGACGAGTAGATGCAACAATCTGCTCAGCCTGAGCAACTGCTTGGTTTGCTTGTTGTTGTTGCTGCTTTAACTGCGGAAGCATATCAGGAGTTAATGAAATCTGTGACAGAGCCTTTTGAGCTAACTTTGCTTGATTTAATGAAATTTCGAGTCCGCTTTGCACTAAATCAGAAGAGGTTACATCTCCATTTTGAGCTTCCTCTAGCAAAGATTCTGATTTGTTCATTGAAGCTTCAAGTTCCTTTTGAGCCTGTTTAATTTCTTGGGATTGATCAGGCGTAGCTTTTGCTTCTGCTTCTTTAACCGCTTTACTAATATCAGCAGCCGCTTGTCTAGCTTCATTAAGCTGTTTAGTTGCTTCGGAAGCATCTAAAGACACAAGCAAATCACCTTTTTGGACAGTATCACCTACTTTAACATGGACTTTTTCTACGTTTAAGGGGTTTGCCGTTACAATAGGGACTTGTTTTGAAGGCATCGCTACTCCCGATAGTTCAGTGGTGTTAACCAAGTCACTTTTTGAAACTTTTGCTGTTTCTACTACCGGTACGTTATCTTTCGTGTCTTCGGTAGTAATTTCTTGCGGAGCACAAGCGGCTAATAATAAAACAGTCGCAACAGCGCTAAGCTGCAAGATTTTCATGTGTGAATCACCTCGTTGGCCTAAATTTCTTCATAATAAACTACATCGTCTCAGTTTGCCTATTATCTCTTATAAAATTATGATTTTTTTTTTGACAAAAGTCATGCAAAAATTGACGAATACCTATCTTTTAATATACACGTATCTTCCTATTATTTCGCCTAATAAGGTGCTCATGTAAGAAAAAATCCAAACTGTTGATCTTTGATGAAAAAAACAAATAAAAGTTTGACAAAAAAGTGAACAAATAAAAAATTTGAAACTTAATTTGATGTTTAAACGTATTAGTAGTGTGGTAAATAATTAGTGACAGATTTTAAAAATGGTTTTGCACAATAAAATAAGGATACCATTTCAATAAAATTTGTAGTATAATGCAAAATAGATATTATCTTATTTAAAGTAATTATAAAATAATATCGATTTTCATTATCAGTCATTAACTATTTACAATCGTTAACTTTTCATAAAAACAGCACGATGTTAGTATAAAGAAAAATAACTTATGGCTAAGATTTTTTGCCCATTATGACCGATTATGATAGAAGGAGTGAAGGATTAAATGGTTACATTATATACATCACCAAGTTGTACGTCTTGTCGAAAAGCGAAAGCATGGTTAGAAGAAAATGAAATTGCATATGTAGAACGAAATATCTTTTCAGAGCCTTTATCAATTGATGAAATTAAACAAATTTTACGAATGACTGAAGATGGAACAGATGAAATTATTTCAACGCGTTCTAAGACATTCCAAAAATTAGATGTTCAGGTAGACGCAATGCCTCTTCAAGATTTATATGAATTAATTCAACAAAATCCAGGCTTATTACGTCGCCCGATCATCATTGATGAAAAGCGTCTTCAAGTTGGGTATAACGAAGATGAAATTCGCCGTTTCTTACCTCGTAAAGTTCGTACTTTCCAACTTCGTGAAGCTCAACGCCTTGTTAATGGTTAAATAGAACATTAGATATAATATAAAAGCCTTCATGTATAACATGAAGGCTTTCTTGCTCCTATATTATGCTTATTGTGAGCGAAATTTATTAATTAATAGTCCGCTCGCTAAGACCAAGATGACAGTGATGACTGGAATTGATGTTTCAAGCGTATGATTATTGGCGAAGAAGCCGTGTAGGTTCTTTTCGTGTCGAATCATATTTCCTGCTGTGTAAGCTAGAATACCCGCTCCTGCATAAATAAGTAGAGGAAAACGTTCCATTAAGTATAGGATAAGCTTACTTCCCCATACAATAATAGGAACAGAAACGAAAAGACCAATAATCACCAGTAAGATATTCCCATGAGCTGCACCAGCTACGGCGATGACGTTGTCTAAGCCCATGACAAGGTCAGCAAATACAATGGTGCGAACCGCAGCGCCTAATGTAGCACTTGCCTTAATATTGGAGGATTCGTCTTCATTTGAAACGAGCAGCTTAAATGCAATGACTACTAATAAAATTCCACCAATTAGTTGTAAATAAGGAATAGTTAATAAATAAACAGCTAAAATAGTAAGTAAAATACGAACTACAACAGCTAGCCCTGTACCAAGAACGATTGCTTTGTTGCGCTGTTTCTCAGGGAGGTTTCGGCTAGCAAGGGCAATTACAATTGCATTGTCTCCACCTAGTACGATATCAATACCGATAATGAGTAGGATGGAGGTGATTAGTTCCAAGTCCAATATACGTCGCCCCCCGATTTGTGTAACAGTTTGTACTATTACGCAGTATTGAGCCTTCAGTCGTATCATGTTAATGTTGCACCGGCTCGCATGGTTAACAGAGTGTTTTATTTCCCTTCCATAGGATTTTATCATAGAATGGATATATGAGGTGTACAGAAAGATTCTATGCTTGTTTACGTGGAGTTAGAATACTTTACAAATTTGTAAAGTCCATGTAGTATTGCTTTAACATAAAGGAAAATAGTCCTTATTTCGTTAAGGTAATGAGAAAGAAAGACCGTATTGCCTTCACTGATTTTTCCGAAGGGAGAGATGACAATGGAAATCGAACGCATTAATGAAAATACGGTAAAATTTTTTGTCACATACGTTGATATTGAAGAACGAGGATTTGACCGAAATGAAATTTGGTTTAGCAGAGAACGAAGCGAGGAACTGTTTTGGGAGATGATGGATGAAATTCATCAAGAAGAAGAGTTCGTAGCAGAAGGTCCGCTTTGGATTCAGGTACATGCGCTTGAAAAAGGCTTAGAAGTTATTGTAACAAGAGCTCAAATTTCAAAAGATGGTCAAAAATTCGAAGTACCAGTTGGCGAAAATGATAAAATTGATATCCCTGTAGACGGAAAAGTTGAAGCGCTGTTAGATCAGCATCAAGCCAACCAAAAGAAAAAGGATGAGCTTGAAGAGGATGTCATTGAAGATGAAGGCCTGCATTTTGTGGCTCATTTCCGTGACTTAGAAGATTTAATCATGTTAAGCCACCATCTAGAATTAGATGAGCTAATCAATCATATGTATGTGTTTGAAGGCAAATATTATTTATATGTAGAATTTACAGATGATGAAGACTTCGTCACTGAGATTGATAATATATTAAGCATTATTTTAGAGTATGGAAACGAGTCTCATTTAACTGTGCACCGTTTAATGGAATATGGAAAGCAGTTAATGAGCGATAATGCATTAGAACAATTAAAGGCTCATTTTCCGTTAAGATAAAAGTGGCCGATTTCATGTATGTGAAATCGGTCTTTATTATGAACGAACAGCATGTTCATTAGTAGGATAGGTGAATAAAATTGAAAAATCGTTTACAGCTACTTGTGTTTATTACAGGTCTTGTTGTCGTTCTTGTTTTGACAAAAGAGTATTTGAGTGGTCAAATTATTGGGATTCTGAGCTTGCTGATTACCATTAGCGTGATCTTTATTGGATTAGTTATTTCACTTGAAAATCGTCACCCAACCCAAACGTTAACGTGGCTTGTCGTTTTAGGAAGTTTTCCTGTTGTCGGCTTTTTCTTTTATCTACTGTTTGGGCGAAACATTCGAAAGAGACGATTGTTTGCAAAAAAAGCGAAGCTAGATGAGCAGGTTTTATTGAAGATGGAAAGAGATTCTTCAATCTTTGATGAGCAGGTTGAGCGCTTTGGTGAAAAACGTAAACAGTTATTAACATTAGCTACTCAGCTCGGGAAAGCTCCCGTTTCATTTGCGTCTGATACGCGAGCACTCACGAATGGTGACGAAACATTTGATGAAATACTTGAAGCTCTACAGCATGCGCGTCACCACATTCATATGGAATATTACATTGTCAGACATGATGACCTAGGACAAAAAATTAAAGATATTTTGATTGAAAAAGTACAAGAGGGTATTTATGTGCGCTTTTTGTACGACGCCGTTGGAAGTTTTAAGCTTTCTAAGCACTACATTCACGAAATGCGAGAAGCAGGCGTAGAAATGGTACCATTTTTACCTGTTCGCTTGCCGCTGTTAAACAATAAAATTAACTTTCGAAACCACCGTAAAATTGTAGTGATAGACGGAACGATTGGATTTGTCGGAGGGTTAAATATTGGGGATGAATATCTTGGTCAAAGTCGACACTTTGGCTTTTGGCGTGACACGCATCTTCAGGTTCGTGGCGAAGCGGTGCGCTCTTTACAACTAATTTTCTTACAGGACTGGTATTATATGACGGGTCAAACGCTGTTAACCCAAACCTATTTGTCACCAGACTTAATTGATGTTGATGAGGAGAGCTGCGGGGGAGTTCAAATGATTGCTGGAGGTCCGGACCGAGAATGGGAAGTTATTAAACACTTATTTTTCTCCATGATTACGTCAGCGCGAGAATCAATTTGGATTGCATCACCGTATTTTATTCCTGATGAAGATATCTTCACAGCGCTGAAAGTAGCAGCGCTTAGCGGAGTAGACGTTAGGTTACTTGTACCAAAAAAACCAGATAAAAAAATCGTTTTTTATGCTTCACGCTCTTACTTTCCAGAGTTACTAGCAGCAGGAGTGAAAGTGTATGAATACGAAAAAGGCTTCATGCACAGTAAAATTGTGATTGTGGATAAAGAAATTGCATCGATTGGTACTGCCAACATGGATATGAGAAGCTTTCATTTAAACTTTGAAGTGAATGCTTTTCTTTATAAAACAGCAAGTACTCAAAAGCTCGTTTATGAGTATATGCAGGACTTAGAGGTGTCTTCGTCACTTCATTTAGATCAATTTCAAAAGCGTCCCATCTTGCAGAGAGTTTTCGAGTCAACATCTCGATTATTATCACCTCTACTCTAAGAAAGACTGAGACATAAGTAATTCAGCCTCTACTATACCTGAACGATTGAGAGTTCATAACTTTTAATCGTTCAGGTTTTTTTTGTTGATTGTGAAAACAATGTTGGAAACAGGGTGGAATGGAGCGTAGGACACTCGACTCCTGCGGGAAAGAGAGGGAAAACGGAGATCCCGCAGCGCAGCGAGGAAGCTCAGGTTCCTCCCCGCGGAAAGCGAGTGACCGTAGCGCAATGGAACGAACGTGTGGAGACAAATCAAAGAGATGGGAACAGCTAGTGTTCGTCTTTTAGAAGCAATCATTTTGTTATGTCCCAAACTCTTTTTACAAAAAGAAGGGATTTGCTAACCTTTAACGAATATACAGTAAGAATTCAATAAGGAAGGAGTGTTAGCCATTGCTCGTTGCAAAAACAGTCCATAATCGCTTGGTTTCATTAGCCAGTGGCTTTACAGAGGCAGAGCTTCGGCGTTTGCAAAAAACGGGGTCTTTTTATTGTCCAGCTTGTAATGAATCTGTTGTGCTTCGCGTAGGAGTAAAGCGCTGTTCCCATTTTGCGCATCGAAAAAAAGAGTGTACAGTTGACCAGGAAGGAGAGAGCGATTATCACGTAACAGGAAAGCTCCAGCTGTTTCGTTGGTTACAAACTCATACCTCAGCTCAGTTAGAGCACTACTTGCCTCAAATCCAACAACGTCCAGATTTGTTTGTTGAAGTAGGAAAAGCAGCTTATGCATTTGAATTTCAGTGTGCTTCATTGTCTACTGAAGCGTTCGTTCAGCGAACAAGCGGCTATAGAACGCAAGGGTATCACCCTTTTTGGATAATGGGCGCAAATCGATTAAAACGCTTAGGTACCTCACTTTTTCGCCTATCTCCTCAAGAATGGCAGTACCTCACTCTCACCGACCAATCGCCAACTCTTTATTATTTTTCACCCTTCACAAATGAGTTAATCAAACTTGAGCATATCATTCCGTTTTCCTCCCAAATTGCTTTTGCTGAATTGAAAATTCTCACACCTAGTTCTCATACATTTTCAGAATGGCTTACTTTGCATACGTCTCCTTCTTATCATGAAGGGTGGATTCAAAAAAAGAGGAACTTCCGTACAACATACATGCTATATCCGGGCTTACAATATAAACATTTTTTAGAAAAGCTCTATACCCTTCAAATTCCACCCACTCATCTTCCTTCTGAAGCCGGTTTTCCAATTCCTTCTGCTTTTATGATTGAAACACCTGCTGTCATATGGCAAACTTGGCTATTGCTTGATATCATGCAAGTGAAAAAGGTAGGGGAAGTAGTGAATCTTAAGCAGCTATATATGCAGTTTAGCGCTCGGGTTCGCCAAAAGTTAATTAAATTACGATATGTTCCGTTCATGCAGTCTACAATTGAAAAGCCGCTGTTAGAGTACGTAGAAGTACTATGCAAGCTAAAATTCTTTTCTCCTGTTACGTATGACTCTTATCGAATCGAGAGAGGGTATACAGTTCCTATGCTCAGCTCAGATGCATTCTTAGAAGATGGGTTATTAATGAAAAAATGGTTAGACCAAGCAAAAGAAGTGACACGTTAGCAGAAAATAAGTACGCTTAAATAGAAGCACTGTTTGGGCGTACTTACAGGCTGACTAATTTTTGAAAAGCCACATACAATAAAAAAGGATTCGTCTTCTATATAGCGAAATTAGTAACAGAGACGGAGTAAAAGATGAAAGGGTGTTAATATGAGTGAACAATCCACGGTGAAAAAGCTGCCAAATCGCAGTGAAATTAAAGTAGAAGATACATGGAGATTAGAAGATATTTTTGAAACGGATGAAGCGTGGGAGAAAGAATTTCAAGCTGTTAAAGCGTTAGTTCCGGAAATGGAACAATATCGCGGCAAGCTTGGAGAATCAGCAGACACGCTTTTTAAAGCACTTCAGCAGCAAGATGAACTAACAATGCGGGTCAGCAAGCTTTATACATATGCACATATGAGGTATGACCAAGATACAACGAACTCATTCTATCAAGGATTAAATGATCGAATTAAAATGTTGTATACAGAAATTGCGAGTGCGTTATCTTACGTCACGCCTGAACTATTAGCAGTAGATGAGGAAACGCTAAAACAATATTTAAAAGATAGCAAGGATTTACAGCTATATGCACATGCGCTGGATGAAGTGAATCGTGAGCGTCCTCATATCCTTTCTGAGAGTGAAGAAGCTATTCTAGCACAGGCATCTGAAGCGCTAGGAGCATCAAGTAATACGTTCGGTATGCTGAATAATGCTGATTTAGAGTTTCCATCTATTAAAGATGAAAACGGGGAAGAAGTGGAGATTACCCACGGTCGTTATATTCGGTTTTTAGAAAGCAGTGATCGACGCGTTAGAGAAGAAGCGTTTAAAGCCGTCTATGATACGTATGGAAAGTTTAAAAATACATTTGCGAGTACTCTTAGCGGAACGGTTAAAAAAGATAACTTTAGCGCTAAGGTCCGTAACTACGAATCAGCTCGCCATGCAGCTCTAAGCGCAAACAATATTCCAGAAGAGGTATATGATAATTTAGTTGCAACGGTAAACGAATATCTGCCTCTATTACAGCGCTATATTGACCTACGAAAGAAAGTGTTAGGTGTTGATGAGCTTCACATGTATGATCTGTATACACCGCTTGTGCAAGACGTCAAAATGGAAATACCATATAGCGAAGCAAAAGATTATTTATTAAAAGGTTTGGCGCCGCTTGGAGAAGAGTACATTTCCATTTTAAAAGAAGGATTTGAAAATCGCTGGGTTGATGTGCACGAAAACAAAGGAAAGCGAAGCGGTGCTTATTCTTCTGGAACATATGGAACAAATCCATATATCTTAATGAACTGGCAGGACAATGTGAACAATCTTTTCACATTAGCTCATGAGTTTGGTCACTCAGTGCACAGTTACTATACGCGTAAAGAACAGCCTTACCCATATGGTGATTATTCAATCTTTGTCGCTGAAGTCGCATCTACGTGTAACGAAGCTCTATTAAATGATTATTTATTGAAAACAATCGATGATGAAAAGAAACGATTATACTTATTAAATCATTATTTAGAAGGCTTCCGCGGTACCGTGTTCCGTCAAACGATGTTTGCTGAATTTGAGCATGAAATTCACGTTCGGGCTCAAAATGGTGAACCGCTAACACCAGAGCTGCTAACAAAGTTATACTATGATTTAAATAAAAAGTACTTTGGTGATAATTTAGTCATTGATGAAGAGATTGGCTTAGAGTGGGCAAGAATTCCACATTTCTACTATAATTATTATGTGTATCAATACGCAACAGGCTTCAGCGCAGCTGCAGCGCTAAGTAAGCAAATTCTTGAAGAAGGAGACGCGGCTGTTGAGCGTTACCTTGGCTTCTTAAAAGCTGGAAGCTCTGATTATCCAATCGAAGTGCTAAAACGCGCAGGAGTGGATATGACAACTGCTGAACCAATCAAAGAAGCATTAGAAGTGTTTAAAGAAAAGCTTGAAGAGATGGAACGTTTGTTAGAGAAAAACTAAGTTTAAATAAACAAAGCTTTGCGCATCCGCAAAGCTTTGTTTATTTAAATCCTCGAAATCGATTAAATGAATTAAGAAGCATAATAGTAATGAACAGAGATAGAAGTAAAAGAGGAGCAGCAATCACAAGCGGTGCAAGCTTCATTAACGACAGTAGATAAAAGACAAAGGAAAAACAGAGAATTGCAATGCTGATGATCACTCCGATGAGCTTCATGTTTGGTCACCTCGCTTGCTTGTCATGCTTGAACTATATGAATCGAGGCACCAAAATATACTTTTTTAAAAAAATCATGAAAATATCAAAAAAGGGTTGTCAAAACTCGACATAATTTGCTATAGTAATAATCGTGAAGTTTATCACAAAACAAACATATACCCCTTTGTTTGACCGTGAAAAATTTCTCCCATCCCCTTGTTGTCTTAGGACAAACAAAAAAGACTTGGCATTTGCCAAGTCTTTTTTGTATTTTAACATCCTTTTTCTAAGCTTCTCCAAAACGTACCGTATTTCACTGGAACTTGTTCTACAAGGCGCTGAAGCTGAAGTTTTTTCAGTTCTCGCTCAGCTTGCTCAATGGATATATCGTAAACAACGGCTACTTCTTTTGCTGCGACAAATTGAAAATAAGCTAAAAACGATCGCAGAGGTGGAAGCGGATGAGGATTGATTTCTTCTTCTTCTAACATTTCATAAATGATGTGTACGTACGTTTCATATGAATAATGCCCAGAAATCTTAATTCCTTCTTCTTCAACTTTTTCATTGAAAAACACAAGGGTCGGAATATCGGTTACGTCCATTTCTGATGTAATCTTTAAATCGCATTGAAACGCTTTTGTAGCATGCTCAGCGTGTAAGTCTCGCACAAATTCTTCGACATCAAGTCCGATTTCTTCTGCACACTTGACAAGCACATCTTCTTTTTCAACGTTTTGTTTCTCTAAAAATAATGCTTCGCGAAGTTTTCGTAAAAAGCGAATGCCTTGCTTTTTTCCCTGTAAACCCGCAGCTTTAATTGCAATCGATGCTGCAAAGGGTGTTGAAATTGGATTCTCAAGCCAAAGGTTACCGTCACAAGACATGCCGGATCGACAAGCAGTTTGCTCCCATGTCTTGGCCATATCTTCAAACTTCTTTTTTGTACCAATGTTTAGCTTCTGCAAATTACTGGTTAAAACATGCTTAAGAGTAATCCAATTTCCATACTCAATCTGCAATTTTTTCAAGATAGGCTCTAGTGCCCAGCATTCCGGACAAAGTGGATCAACAAATACGTAAATTTCCAGTGGCTTCTGATTAGAACCCTGACAAAGGTGTCGCAATGATTGATGTTCGCTGTGTAAATTCTTCAATGTGAAAATCCTTTCTCATCGTTCTGTTCGTGTGAATTAACCATATGTTGAGCAGTCAGAATGAGCCGGTGATAAAGTTCATCTCGTAACGGACCTTCTAATCCAATTTCATCCATTGCCTCATGCATACAATGAAGCCATGCTTTTGCGCGAGCTGGCGTAATTTCAAAAGGCAAATGTCTTGCACGTAACATAGGGTGTCCATGTTCTTCTGTATATAAAGCCGGCCCGCCTAAATATTGTGTTAAAAATTGTTTTTGCTTTCGTGTTGTTTCCGTTAAATCTATTGGAAAGATAGGGGCTAAATCTGGATGACTAGCTACCCTGTTATAAAAAGCATCAACAAGTTTGGAAATCGTATGTTCACCGCCCAATAGTTCGTAGGGAGATTTGACTTTTTCTTTCATGTTGATAACTCCTTTATCCTAGAAATGTACTCCATCAAGTGTGGTGGAGTAGTACCATCGTTTTTCTTAATTTTAGCAGTGTACCTTATTTATCTCAAACTATCCGCTTCAAACAGAAAAGGTGATAGGGTAGCTAGATAAAGAAATAAGTGAAAAAATAGCAGGGTTTATAGAAAAAACTTTCCGTCACATACCCTTTCCGAAAATGATGAGTTATTTTCTACGCATTATAGGTAGACGTAATTTTAGCAACATAATTTTGTGTTTCTTTAAAAGGAGGGATACCACCGTATTTATCGACGTTTCCTGGCCCGGCATTATAAGCAGCAAGAGCAAGCTTAACGTTCCCGTTATATTTATCGAGCATTTGTCGTAAATACTTTGCGCCTCCTAAAATGTTCTCGCGTGGGTTAAGGGCATTTTGAACGCCAAGGTAGTTAGCCGTTGCAGGCATGAGCTGCATTAATCCTAGTGCCCCTGCATAGCTTTTGGCGTTAGGGTTAAAATTAGATTCTTGTTTAATCACAGCTGAAATTAACTTAGGGTCTAAATCATATTTCGAAGCCGCTTCATTAATCAGATCATCAAAGCGTGAGCCAGTGATTGTTGATGTAGGCGAACTGCTTTTTTGAACCGATGTATTCAAATAAGGAGCCGCATTCGTTTGTAAGGGCAGCGCATTAGATCTAGAAGTGAGCTGAGCTGTTTGCTCATTAGCGTTTTTCTCTTCAGATATATATTGTGCCAAAATGTTTGCAAATATCGACGGAGTTAAAAGTGTTGCAGGTGAAGCTGTCGGTCGATTTGCCGTAAATGTTTGCAGGGTCTGTAGCTGTAACCACGTTTGATAAGCTTGAACATCCATTGATTTATTCCTCACTTAATAATTGATATTTGCGATCATAAAAACGTTTGATTTTATTCGCTGTGTTACGCTTAGGGATACTAAAGTCTTGAAGTAAGCTCTCGAATGCAAGAAGTCCTTGTGTTTCATCTTGAACTTCATACTCAATTTCTACATCATCAGTATCCAAATAAAAGCTATGGTCAAATACAAGTAAACCGCTTTTGTATTCAATTTCTGCTCGGTATGTTTTAAGTGTGCCAAAGTAAGCTAAGCGTGATGAAGATATGCCAAGTCTTTGGAGAGCTGCTGTCATTTCAGTTGGAAAATTCTTTGTTTCAGTCATTAGTTCTTGTGCTTCAGATTCTGTAAGATCTATGTGCGTTTCCAATAAGCCATGCTCATGGGGCTGTTTTAAAGTTAAAACAAACTTTCCATTTTTGTTTCGAATTCGTAAAGCTGCCCCTGCGCTTTTTAGCTGAAAGTCATTTGTATCAAAGTAATGATTTTCCTGCATGATAAAGTCGCGATCCGTTAGTTGGAAATAAGCTAGTAACTTTTTAAATTCACTCTTATTTACTAAGTTTTTAAATTCAATTTCAATTTCTTGTTTCATGCTACATAAGCTCCTTTATGCTGTATCTGTAAGGATGTATAATAAGATGTTTTATAATGTTTAGCATAGATATGTTCCTCTTTATGAGATGCAAAACAGATGCATCATTGTCATAAGATTTCATTTATAATCTATCATAAAATGGTTAATTTGTATCGTTAATATCTCGAATCGATAGGCGTTCTGTAAAAGGGATGGAACAGAAAGTAATAGAAAACCCGAATAGATTTCGTTTCGCTTTATTAAACCACGTTTGAATGTGTTAAAATAAGAACGAATTGTATAGTTGGAAGGAGTATATATATGCAAAATCGAATCGAAATCACAACCTGTGTGATGAAGAAAGATGAACTACATTTAAAGGCAGAGGCTATTGAACAACAAATCGAGCAGATTGAAGATATGAAGCAAGTGCTTGCTGATTCTGACAATATGTCATTTGTATACATTGTGGAAGTCAACGAGCAGTTTATGTATGTTGGACTAAGTGACAATATGTGGCCACATTTAAAGAACGTTTTACAAGATGATAAAAAGGTGTTCTTAGAAGTTAATAAGCAAGTCGTTGAGCTAACGGCTATGAAAGAAGAGTTAACAGACTTAATCAGCAACATTGAAGGAAATGTAAACTACGGAGATGATATGGTAGCAAGAGTAGAAGAAATTTTCTTAGATAAAAAAAGCAGATAACAAGGTGAGGGGGATAGCAATGGTAAGGCATTGGGACTTATTTTTAGCACCGTATAAACAAGCGGTAGAAGAACTTAAAGTAAAGTTAAAAGGCATGCGCTCTCAATACGATATGAGATCTACGCACTCTCCAATTGAGTTTGTGACGGGCCGAGTGAAACCCATTGCTAGTATTTTAGATAAAGCGGCAAGAAAAAACATTTCTTTAGAGCGTTTAGAGGAAGAGATGCAGGACATTGCAGGTCTGCGCATGATGTGTCAATTCACAGATGATATTAAAGCAGTAGTTGAAATTCTGAGGCAGCGCACGGACTTTAAAGTAGTAGAAGAGCGAGACTATATTACTCATCAAAAAGAAAGTGGATATCGCTCCTATCATATGGTGATTTGCTATCCTGTTCAGACCATACACGGAGAAAAGCAAATTTTAGCAGAAATCCAAATTCGTACGTTAGCGATGAATTTTTGGGCCACGATTGAACATTCTTTAAACTATAAATACAGTGGCAATTTCCCTCAAGAGATAAAAGAACGACTTCAGCGAGCATCAGAAGCAGCTTTTCAACTAGATGAAGAGATGTCAAAGATTCGAGGGGAAATACAAGAAGCTCAGGTTTTCTTTTCGCGTAAAAAAGAAGTAGAGAATACAGAAAATGAATAAAGAATAAAAAGTCAAATCAGGTTTTTCAACACAGATAGGGGGGAAGAAGGTGAGTAATATCAAGTTTGCTATTACGTCCAGGGGCGATCAAGTTTCAAATACATTAATGGAAAGAATGAAAACATACTTATTAGATTTTCACTTAGAGCACGACGAAGATGAACCAGACATTGTCATTTCAGTGGGTGGAGACGGCACGCTATTGTATGCTTTTCACCATTATCAGCACCGGTTAGACAAAACGGCTTTTGTTGGAGTACATACAGGACATTTAGGCTTTTATGCAGACTGGACACCGGATGAAATTGAGAAGTTAGTCATTGCTATTGCGAAAACACCTTATCAAGTTGTTGAATATCCGCTACTTGAAGTTATTATTCGTTACACAACCGGAGAAAAGGAAGCTCGTTCTTTGGCGCTCAATGAGTGCACGGTCAAAAGTGTTGAAGGCTCACTTGTGATGGATGTTGAAATTAAAGGACAGCAGTTTGAAACATTCCGAGGCGATGGATTATGTATATCAACTCCATCGGGAAGTACGGCTTACAATAAGTCTCTTGGAGGTGCTATTTTACATCCGTCACTGCATGCGATTCAGATTGCTGAAATGGCATCTATTAATAATCGTGTGTTTCGTACAATTGGATCTTCGCTCGTGTTACCAGGGCATCATACGGCTTTATTAAAGCCTGTTAATTACGCAGATTTTCAAATCACCATCGATCATTTAACGTTGTTACATCAAAATGTTAAGTCTATTCAGTGTCGAGTTGCGAATGAAAAGATTCGTTTCGCGCGCTTCCGAGCTTTTCCGTTTTGGCAGCGAGTAAGAGATTCATTTGTATGTGATTAAGTGGAGAGATATAATATGCACAAGCTATTTACATTAAGTTGGCACGTAACAGATTCATTTAGCGGTTCTTTATTACGCGACTTTCTAAAAAGGCATCATATATCTCGAGCAGCATTAACGGATATCAAGTTTAAGGGTGGTTGTATTGAAGTAAATGGTGAGAAAGTAAATGTTCGACATATACTCACTATCGGAGACTTTGTGAAAGTGACGTTTCCACCTGAATATCCAAGTGAAAATCTTCATAAATCACCTCTACCGTTAGATGTGATTTATGAAGATGACTACTTGCTAGTCATTAATAAATCCGCTGGTATGCCTAGTATTCCAACGCGAGAGCACCTGAATGATTCGCTAAGCAATGCGCTGCTGTTTTACTATGAGCAAAACGGTATTGCTTCTACGGTTCACTTAGTGAATAGACTCGATCGCGATACTTCAGGTTTATTAATAGTTGCTAAATACCGCCATGTTCATTTCTTATTTTCTCAAGCTCAAGAGCAAAGAGCGATTAAGCGTACATATCGTGCGCTTGTTCATGGAACTCTTTCAAAAAAAGAGGGAGTAATTGACGCCCCAATTGGAAGAAAGAACGATAGTATTATTGAAAGAATGGTACGCTCAGACGGTCAGCATGCCGTTACGCATTACAAAGTGATACAAGAATACGATGGGTTCTCTGAAGTAGACTTGAAGCTGGATACAGGGCGTACGCATCAGATTCGCGTTCATATGGAGTATTTGGGAAGTCCTTTACTAGGTGACTCTCTATACGGTGGGAACAGAGAGAAGATAAGCAGACAGGCGCTACATAGCTATAAGCTCACGTTCTTTCACCCTATTTTGCAACGTGAACTAGCATTTCAATCACCGCTTCCTGAGGATATGCAGCGTTTAGTTCAATAAAACAGAGGGTAAATACGATAAGGGGCTGTCTAATAAGTCCCTCTAAATAAAACAGGTGGAGAAAAACGCAATGTTTTTCTCCACCTGT
>NZ_JBXDLD010000175.1:0-16073 GCF_056820425.1 Priestia sp. KCTC 13724
GAGTCTGGGCCGTGTCTCAGTCCCAGTGTGGCCGATCACCCTCTCAGGTCGGCTATGCATCGTTGCCTTAGTGAGCCGTTACCTCACCAACTAGCTAATGCACCGCGGGCCCATCTGTAAGTGATAGCCGAAACCATCTTTCAATTTTCTCTTATGCAAGAGAAAATGTTATCCGGTATTAGCTCCGGTTTCCCGGAGTTATCCCAGTCTTACAGGCAGGTTGCCCACGTGTTACTCACCCATCCGCCGCTAACGTCATAGAAGCAAGCTTCTAATCAGTTCGCTCAACTTGCATGTATTAGGCACGCCGCCAGCGTTCATCCTGAGCCAGGATCAAACTCTCCGAAGAAATGTTTGACTTGCTCATAAAAGTTTAAAAAAATTAACGTTGACGTTTGTCGCTTTGTTCAGTTTTCAAAGAACTCTTATCGCCTCAAGGCGACTTTCTTATCTTATCACCAGGAGAAGTGCTTGTCAACACTTTTCAATAAAACTCATTACCTCTTAGCGACGTATATTAATATAACATGCTAAATTCAATAAAGCAACACTTTTATCGATAAAAAAATGAAAGAATTGTTTTCCTTAACAATTCTTTCATTTTGAGATTGTTATTTATTATAATACGAACTGATTAATTATAAACAGCCCTATAATCCCAGGAACTCCTAGTACACCAGATATTATTGCTGTTGGTGCATTTATCGGAATATGAATATCAAACTGCGCACCAAAGATATTAATAAAAAAGAGTAACAGGACCCCTATTATTAACTTGATAGTTAAGTTTCCCATTATACGGAACATATTTTCTACACCACCTTTTATAAGTAGAAGTACGATTAAGCCTACTAAAACAGGAATAACAATAAGAGGTTGAGTTAACATATTTATCCCTTCTTTATAAATAAAATAATATTACTTATATGTATGTCCTACTTTTAAAAACAATCCATTTTTATTAAACAAAAAAGATGCCTTAAATTAAGACATCTTTCGAATAGATATATTTCTATGTTTTGCTTCTTTTAATAAAAAGAGATATTTAACTTTTGCTAATTTCATGTCTACTAAAACTGCATCTGAAGGATCTACACTTCTTTCAACAATAACCTCTTTTTTATTCCACTTATCTTTTAATTCATTGAACGTTTTAAGAAAAGATTCATCATATTCTTTTCTTAACCAACCTTTTCGTTTAAAAAACATGGCATAGCTCCTTACCTATACGTCTCTACGACCTTCTAAAGCTTTAGATAAAGTTACCTCATCAGCATACTCTAAATCTCCGCCTACTGGTAAACCATGTGCAATTCTAGTAATTCTTATACCAGTGGGTTTTAACAGCCTAGAAATGTACATTGCCGTTGCTTCACCTTCAATATTAGGATTTGTTGCTAAAATTACTTCTTGGATTTCATCATTTTGAAGCCTCTTCAACAATTCAGGAACTTTAATATCTTCTGGACCAATACCTTCCATTGGAGAAATTGCACCGTGAAGGACGTGATACAGACCCGTATATTCCTTCATTTTCTCCATAGCAATAACATCTTTAGGATCTTGAACGACACACACAACAGTACGGTCTCTCCTTTGATCCTGACAGATGTAACATGGGTCTTGGTCTGTAATGTGACCACAGGTTGAACAATACGTTAAGTTACGCTTTGCATTAACAAGTGCTTTAGCAAAATCAAGCACTGTGTCTTCCTTCATATTTAAAACAAAGAAAGCAAGCCTAACAGCCGTTTTTGGTCCAATACCCGGGAGTTTCATGAAACTATCTATTAGTTTTGAAATTGGTTCTGGATAATGCACGTAGCAACCACCTTAATTAAAGTCCTGGGATATTTAAACCTTTAGTGAATTGTCCCATTGTGTTATTTGTTAACTCATCCATTTGTTTTAACGCGTCATTCGTTGCTGCTAAAACTAGATCTTGAAGCATTTCGATATCTTCTGGATCTACTACTTCTTCTTTGATTTTTACATCAATGATTTCTTTTTGACCATTTACAACTACTGTAACCATTCCACCTCCGGCTGTTCCTTCTATTGTTTTTTCAGCTAGCTCTTCTTGCGCCTTTTGCATATCTTTCTGCATTTTTTGCATTTGTTTCATCATTTTTTGCATGTTACCCATTCCGCCACGCATCATAATTATAATTCCTCCTAGTTCTATTCGTGTATTTCAATAAGTTCTTCTCCGAAAAGTTTTTTAGCTTCGGAGATTAAAGGGTCTTCTTCTTCTTTTTGCGACCCATCATTTCCTTGCTGCTCTTGAAGAAAATCTCCTCTTACTTTATCCCATTCATTATCAGGGATTGCAACCATTTCACGTTTGCTCCCACTTAAAGTATATAGGATATTTTCTAAATTATCACGTACATTGTTGTTATTTTCAGCAGCCATTTTGCAATGGATTTCATACTTGAATTTTAAGATAAAGGACTTCGAAGATGAAGCCACAGGTTCACTATTAGACAACAGAGCAGCATGTGATGCTTTATTTTGCTGACGTAGCGTTTCTAAAACTTCTGCCCATAGACGCTTAACTTCCTCTAGTTCTTGACGAGATGCTTGTTTTAGGACCTCATGCACTTTTCCTATTGGAACTTTATACTGACTACGCACTTGTCTTTTTACTTTTTGATCACTTGTTTCTTGTTGACTTTGCTGTACTTGAACACCGTTTTCCTTTAGATGATTAACTTGAGCTTCAAGCATTTTAACTTTTTGAAGTAAATCATCCTCTTCGCTCGCTACTGTTTTTTTCTTACTAGAAGATTGAGCAAGTTTCACTAGTGCTACCTCTAGTAACACTCTTGGATGATTCGTCCACTTCATCTCTTGTTGCGTTTGATTAAGTTGGTTAATAATTGAATAGATACCCTCCGCTGGCAGTTGTGAAGCTAACTCTTTAAACTCCTCACTCACTACTGCTTTTTCCATCAAATGTTCCATTTCAGACGACGATTGATAAAGTAAAACATCTCTATAATAAAAGATTAAATCTTCTAAGAAACGAACTGGATCTTTACCGTTTTGAATGAGTTGCTCAACTGCATGTAGCGCTGATACAAGATTCTTCTCCGCAATTGAACGAACAATTTGCAGCATAAATGTATGAGAAACAGCACCTGTAATAGATAACACATCATCTAAAGTAACTTCATTTTCGCTATATGAGATAGCCTGATCTAACAAGCTTAATGCATCCCTCATACCACCTTCAGATGCCTTAGCAACCTCATATAAAGCTTCATCCGCTACGTTTACATCCTCAGATATCAAAACTTCTTTCATTCGATAAACAATATCGTCAGGTGAGATTCGTTTAAAATCAAAACGTTGACATCTTGAAATGATAGTAAGTGGAATTTTATGCGGTTCTGTTGTTGCCAAAATAAATATTACGTGAGGAGGTGGTTCTTCTAATGTTTTTAGCAATGCATTAAACGCACCTATTGAGAGCATATGAACTTCATCTATAATATAAACCTTGTAACGAACGGCACTTGGTGCATATTTGACTTTATCTCTAATATCTCGAATTTCATCTACTCCGTTATTTGAAGCCGCATCGATTTCAATAACATCTGATATGGAACCGTCTGTAATTCCTCTACATGTAGCACACTCATTACAAGGTTCGGATACGGGTGCATGTTCACAGTTAACCGCTTTAGCTAAAATTTTTGCTGCAGTCGTTTTCCCTGTACCCCTTGGCCCTGAAAATAAGTATGCATGCGAAAATTTCTCAAGAACGAGCGCGTTCTGTAAAGTCTTAATAATATGCCGCTGACCAACAACATCTTGAAAGCTTTGAGGGCGGTACACACGATATAAAGCCTGATACGCCACTGCATCTTCTCCTTTTTTGTTATATAAATTTGATATTATTATAACGTACTATAACTATTTTTCCAAAACATCGTTTATCTTATATAGTGAAATATATGCTAAATAAAAAAACCTACTCCATCGTTAGAGTAGGTTACTTTTATATGTATATAACTGCCGTGCACCTTCCTTCGATTAGCCTCCCCAAGCGTTACTTAAGCAGTTAGCTCGGTTCAGGCGACCCTATGGCACATGAGAGGTTCTGCTTACTGCTGCTTCCTTCCGGACCTGACAGGGTTCACAGATTCCCATTGCATAGGACCCAAACGTCAACACCACTTACTTAAGGCAGACCTCAAGGAGAACTAACCTCAGGAAAGGAGTTCGGCCTCGCTAGAGCGGATTGCGAGTACAGGGCACCGCTACCTCCCCGCTTAGCACGGCAAAGTTGAAACCTTTGTTTGAGCACCATGTTGATGCTTATACAAGTATAATTCTTTTTAGGACAAAATGCAACCTTTACAGAATGTAATTTATTGTAAATTTTTCTTTGCTCTTTTTTTTCGATTTCGCAATTCTTTAAAGAATGTACTTAACATTTCTGCACACTCATCTTCGAGAACTCCACCTTGAACTTCTGATTGGTGATTAAACTTTTCATACTCTAATAAGTTCATCAGGGTTCCTGCACACCCTCCTTTAGGATCAAACGCTCCAAACACCACTCTTTTTACACGTGATAACATAATAGCCCCCGCACACATCGGACAAGGTTCTAAAGTAACATATAAAGTCGTATCTTCTAATCGCCACGTATTTAACTTTTGACATGCCTCATCTATAGCTAACAGCTCTGCGTGAGCTATGGATCTTTGTGTACTTTCTCTTAAATTATGGCCTTTTGCAATAACATGTCCATCTTTATCTACGATAACAGCTCCAATAGGAACTTCCATAATTCCACAAGCTTTCTTTGCTTCATCTATAGCTAAACGCATATATTTCTCGTCTTCAAGCATGTTCCAAACTCCTTACATATTATATTTGTTATGAGCAACACTACTTATTAGGTTAAAAAACAATAAGGAGATTGTATATGAATGATTCTAAAATTGCATTAGTTATTATTGATATGATTAATGATTTTCAATTTAAAAATGGGAAAATCCTAGCTGAAAAAGCTAAAATTCTCGCGCGTAATATCTCTTCATTAAAAGCAGAGTGTTCAAGTAAAAAAATTCCTGTTATCTATATAAATGATCACTATAAATTATGGCAAGCTAATTTAAATAAAATCCTTGAATACTGCACAAATCCAATAAGCTCCCCCATACTCCAGTATATACAACCCCATACTACGGATTACTTTTTAATTAAACCAAAGCATTCTATTTTTTATGGAACAGCTTTAACCATTTTACTACAGCAACTAAACGTTAAAACATTAATTTTAACAGGGTTAGCGGGAAATATATGTGTGCTCTTTTCAGCAAATGATGCTTATATGAGAGAGTACAACCTGATTATCCCTAAAGATTGTATTGCATCAAATTCTGATGAAGATAACAAGTTCGCTATCGAAATGATGCAAAATGTACTTAAAGCGAACATTTGTGAACATAGTGATTTAATTACATAAGCATTTGCTTACTCTTTTGTTCATAGACTTAATAAACATTCTTTTTTGGGGGCGTTTATTACTATGGATATTTACACTGTAAAGTCTGGAGATAGCATTTATAGTATTGCTCAACGGTTTCAAATTGAAGCTTCAAAAATTAGCTTAGCAAATGAATTACCTGATCCCAATCGATTAGTGGTGGGCCAGGCATTGGTTGTACCTATTAACGAAAGTTACTATACCGTTAGAAAAGGCGATACATTATGGAAGATAGGGCGAACCCTAGGAGTCAGTTATCAATCAATCGCAAAAGCTAACAACCTTTCCATCACTTCTCCTCTAACACTCGGAACACAGTTGCTCATTCCAGCTTCTCCAAAGACAGAAGCTGAATTTTTAGGATATGTTGAAACAAGTAACCGTACCATTAGTAGCGAAACGGAAGAATTGATTAAGAAGAATGCTAAATACCTCACATATTTGGGACCGGCTAACTTCGAAGTACAGCGCGATGGCTCTATCAAAGAACCTCCATTAAAAAACTTTGGAACTATTGCACAAGAAAACGATGCAATTTTTTTAATGGTTCTTGCCAATATCGAAGACGGCGGGTTTAGTGCAAAGGTAGGAGAAGCAATCTTAAACAATGCGGATGTTCAAGATAAATTGCTTAATAATATTATTCGTATTGCTACAGAGAAAAACTTTAAAGATATTCATTTTGACTTTGAATTCTTACGTCCGGAAGACAAAAATGCTTATATTATATTTTTAGAAAAAGCAAAGAAACGGCTTCAAGCTGAAGACTTGTTAATATCTGTAGCATTAGCACCTAAAACAAGTAGTAATCAAAAAGGAAAGTGGTATGAAGCACATGATTACAAAAGAATTGGGGAGATAGCAAATTTTGTTGTCCCTATGACATACGAATGGGGATACAGTGGAGGTCCTCCAATGGCTGTTTCTCCGATTGGCCCTGTCAGAGATGTGCTAGAATATGCTATTTCAGAAATACCTAGCAAAAAAATTATCATGGGACAAAATCTATACGGATATGATTGGACGCTTCCATTCAAACCAGGTGGTGAGTATGCAAAAGCAATTAGTGCCCAAAGAGCGATTGAAATTGCGTATCAGTACAACGCAAGCATACAGTATGATAAAAAAGCTCAGGCTCCCTTTTTCCGATACTCTGATTCAGCTCAAAAAACGCATGAGGTATGGTTTGAAGATGCCCGGTCAATCCAAGCAAAATTCGATTTGTTAAAAGAATTAAACTTAAGAGGCATGGCTTATTGGAAGTTGGGATTACCTTTCCCTCAAAACTGGCTACTCCTTGATGATAACTTTAAAGTAATTAAAAGAATACCTGAATAATTTTAAAGAGGATAATTCCTACAGCATAGGATTATCCTCTTTTTATGTTTCCTTCCGTTTTTTACAACTGGTTTTTCTTTTTGTTTTTATCCATTCTCCCCTCTTATTGTGATACAATGTTTTTTGTCAATTTTCGAGAACATGTATAAATAAAGGAGGAAGAGTCCATGGGGGAAATACCTTTTATTACTGTTGAGGGCCCTATAGGTGTTGGGAAAACCTCCCTAGCTAAGGCTATTGCAGAGGCATTTCAATTTCAACTTTTGAAAGAAATTGTTGATGAAAATCCATTCCTTGGGAAATTCTATGAGGATATTGAAGAGTGGAGCTTTCAAACTGAAATGTTTTTTCTATGCAACCGTTATAAACAGTTAGAGGATATTCAAAAGCATTTTCTACATCAACATCAGCCTGTCGTTGCTGACTATCATATTATGAAAAACATGATTTTTGCTCAGCAAACTTTAAAGGATAGTCAGTACATAAAATATGTACAAATCTACGATATACTGACACATGATATGCCAAAGCCCAACATTGTTATTTACTTAAATGCTACTTTACCTACACTATTGAAGCGTATTAAAATGCGTGGAAGGGAAATTGAAAAAAACATTGACCCTTCTTATCTAGCTCAGCTAAGCTCCGATTATGAGGAAGCAATTAAAACCTTCAAAGAAAATAACCCACAGGTAACTGTTTTACGCTATAGTGGAGATGAACTAGACTTTGTCAAAAATAAAGAGCATTTAGAGCATATCATCTCAGATGTTAAAAGCAGCTTATTAAAAAGGAGTTCTACAATATGAATTTACGAACAAAATACAACATTCCAAATGATGCTGTATTGACTATCGCTGGAACAGTAGGCGTTGGGAAATCTACAATGACACAAGCTCTTGCAGATGCGTTGAACTTTCGCACTTCTTACGAGAAAGTTGATACAAATCCATATTTAGATAAATTCTACGCTGACTTTGAAAGATGGAGCTTTCATCTTCAGGTTTACTTCCTAGCGGAGAGATTTAAAGAACAGAAAAGAATTTTTGAATACGGTGGAGGCTTTATACAAGACCGTTCAATTTACGAAGATACTGGTATTTTCGCTAAAATGCATTTCGAAAAAGGAACAATGTCCAAGGTGGATTACGAAACGTATACAAGCTTGTTTGATGCAATGGTTATGACTCCCTACTTCCCACACCCTGATTTATTAATTTATTTGGAAGGTAGTTTTGAAGATATCGTTGATCGTATCCAAGAACGTGGAAGACCTATGGAACAACAAACGCCCTTAGATTATTGGAGAGAAATGCACAAACGCTATGAGGATTGGATTAATAACTTTACAGCTTGTCCTATTTTACGATTAGATATTAATGATTACGATATCTTAAGAGACCCGACATCCGTTGAACCGATTGTTGAAAAAATCTCTAAGTTTTTACATCACAACGAAAAATTAAAAAGAAGACATTCATAATTCATTCCCATTTTTCTTCGTGAAAAATGGGAATGAAAAAACGCCACTTCTAAAAGTGACGTTTTACAATCTCCAATTTATCGCGCAATGTTTAAATAACATTTAAAGTCAAATATGGCGGAGGAAGAGGGATTCGAACCCCCGCGGGCTGTAACACCCCTGTCGGTTTTCAAGACCGATCCCTTCAGCCGGACTTGGGTATTCCTCCGTTTCGACATTTATAAATTTATCACATATACAAACAAGAGTCAAGCTGTTTTCTAAAAAAAAAATGATTCACAACAAAAAAGTTGTGAATCATTTCAATTTAACCGTTAATAACCTCTTTGTTCCCCATGTAAGGACGTAATACTTTTGGAATAACAACTGAACCATCTTCCTGTTGATAGTTCTCTAAAATTGCAGCCACTGTACGCCCAATCGCTAATCCAGATCCATTTAATGTGTGTACGTATTCTGGTTTCCCTTTTGCCTCGCGGCGGAAGCGAATATTAGCTCTTCGCGCTTGGAAACTTTCAAAGTTTGAACAAGAAGAAATTTCACGATATGATTCATAGCTTGGAATCCACACTTCAATATCGTACTTTTTAGCTGCTGTAAATCCTAAGTCTCCAGTACACATGCTTAAAACACGGTATGGCAGTTCTAACAACTGTAATACTTTTTCAGCATGTCCTGTCAGATTTTCAAGCTCAGCGTAAGAATCTTCTGGTTTTACAAAGCGAACTAGCTCTACTTTGTTAAATTGATGCTGACGAATTAGTCCACGTGTATCTCTACCAGCTGAACCTGCTTCTGATCTAAAACATGCGCTGTATGCTGTATAAGCTAATGGTAATTGGTCTCCATTAATGATTTCATCACGGTGTAGATTAGTTACGGGAACTTCAGCCGTTGGGATTAAGAAATAGTCTTCCTCTTTAATTTTAAAAGCATCTTCTTCAAACTTAGGAAGCTGCCCTGTTCCTGTCATGCTTGTACGATTAACCATATATGGAGGAAGAATTTCTTCATATCCATGCTCATCCATGTGTAAGTCCATCATAAAGTTGATTAAGGCACGTTCCAAACGAGCTCCTAGGCCTTTATAAAACACGAAACGGCTTCCCGTTACCTTTGCTGCACGTTCAAAGTCTAAAATATTTAAATCTGTTCCTAGATCCCAGTGTGGCTTCGGCTCAAAATTAAATTGACGAACCTCTCCCCATTTTCTAATTTCTACATTTTCATCTTCCGTTTCACCAACTGGAACACTCTCATGTGGGATATTAGGGATTGAAAGTAATAGTTGTTCTAATTCTGTTTCTACAGTACGAAGACGCTTATCTAACTCTTTAATTTTGTCTCCTACTTGACGCATTTCTAAAATCATACTATCTGCATCTTGCTTTTCACGTTTTAATTGAGCAATTTGTTGAGACACTTCATTACGCTTACTCTTTAATTCCTCAGTTTGAACTAATAGCTGTCTGCGCTCTACATCTAACTCTTCAAAGCGCCCAAGATCTGATAAATCTTCTCCGCGGAACTTTAATTTTTCTTTTACTTCTTCAAGATTAGCTCGTAAAACCTTTACGTCTAACATCTATTTACCTCCTTATTTGTATAAAATGGGCAAAATAAAAACTCCCATCCCTATAAAAGGGACGAGAGTTTAGCCCGCGTTGCCACCCTAGTTGAAGGCTCATAAATAAACCTTCCTCTTCAGTCAGATAACGGAATGAACCGAAGCTATCTACTTACTATTTCAATAGCTTGCTCCAGGATGGATTCGTAAAGGCTAAACATCGATTTCCACCAACCATCGACTCTCTAAAGTTTAACTTCTTTACTACTATTTCCTATCAACGCTTTATACTTTTCAACATTGTAATTAATAATCATAATGTACTACAAGTCTATACAAGTTGCAATTGGTTTATACAGGTTTTTTCAGAGACTCTTTCACCATGTCGATAAAATACTCTGTCATACGATGGTCATCCGTTAATTCTGGATGAAACGAACACCCTAAAAATTGTCCCTGTTTTGCAGCTACGATACGATCATCATGAATAGATAGAACTTCCACGTTCTCACCGACTTCTACAATATGAGGCGCACGAATAAATACTCCAATAAAATCATCTGCAACTTCTTTTATATTTAATTTCGCCTCAAAGCTCTCACGTTGGCGACCAAAAGAATTTCGAGCCACCTTAATATTCATAACACCTAAATGAGGCTCATCATAGTCTACAATTTCGCCTGCTAGTAAGATTAGACCAGCACAAGTCCCAAAGATTGGTTTGCCACTTTTAGCAAATTGGCGCAGTGAATCCATAAAGTCATATTTATCAATCAGACGTCTCATTGCCGTACTTTCCCCACCTGGTAAAATGAGCCCGTCCACTTCTTCTAGCTGTTCTACTTTTTTAATAATAATCGCTTCAGCCCCTGTTGCTTCCACTGAATGCGCATGCTCTCTAAATGCACCTTGTAGTCCTAAAACTCCAACCTTCACCATGCTGTTAAAACTCCCTTACTGTTACCAGCCACGCTCTTGCATGCGATTTTCTGGTAATAATGTTGAGATTTCAATACCTTTCATTGCATTTCCTAATCCTTTAGAAAGCTTTGCAATTAACTCATAATCTTCATAATGCGTTGTTGCTTCTACGATTGAACGAGCAAATTTTTCTGGATTATCAGACTTAAAGATACCAGAACCTACAAACACTCCATCTGCTCCTAATTGCATCATTAATGCCGCATCTGCTGGTGTTGCAACGCCACCTGCAGCAAAGTTAACCACTGGAAGGCGACCTTCACGCTTGATTTGTAATAATAACTCATAAGGTGCACCTAGTAGCTTTGCTTCCGTCATTAACTCAGCTTCGTCCATACCCACTACTTTACGTACTTGTGCGTTCACTTGACGCATATGACGTACAGCTTCTACAATGTTCCCTGTACCTGGTTCACCTTTTGTACGAAGCATAGCAGCGCCTTCTGCAATACGACGTGCAGCTTCGCCTAAATCGCGGCAACCACAAACAAATGGTACTGTAAACGTATTTTTATTTAAATGAAATTCTTCATCTGCTGGTGTTAATACTTCACTTTCATCAATATAGTCTACGCCCATTGCTTCTAAAACACGCGCTTCTACAATGTGACCGATACGTGCTTTAGCCATTACCGGAATTGAAACAGCATTCATAACTTCTTCGACAATTGTCGGATCTGCCATGCGAGATACGCCACCTGCAGCACGAATGTCTGCTGGTACACGTTCTAATGCCATAACTGCAACTGCTCCTGCTGCTTCTGCAATCTTTGCTTGTTCAGCATTAACAACGTCCATAATAACGCCGCCTTTTTGCATTTCCGCCATTCCGCGTTTTACTCTGTCAGTACCTGTAATGTTACTCATGTTTGTCTTCCCCCAGTATAGTTGTATTACACATAATTAATAAATTATGTATACAAAATTCAAAACTTATTGTCTATTTTACCTTATTTTCTGAAAAAATCCTATTAAAATTGTGTAGTTTGAAAAACTTGTCTAAAAAAAGAAGATACTAAATGCAACAAAAACCTTGCTTTAGTATCTCCTTTTATAAATGGTTTATGAATTAAAACCAATTCTTAATATTAGCGGCTGCATCAGACCATACACCTACAAAGAAATCACCTATACTTCGTATTGCTAAAACAAACCAGTTAGCCTTTTCAATCGTAGTATCTGCAACGACAGGCACTTTATTTGTTCCGTTATTTACTGCATAACCTAAATCATCAAGATTCTTATTCTTGGCACTAACGTAACCTACAACCTGACCCTCTTTAATTGGTGCAACGATTCGATCTTTCTCATCTACAACTTTAGGATTAAAATCAAATTGAAGAGAGATTTTACTTTCTTCACCTTTTTTTGTAAGAACATTCACTGGTTCTTTTGTTACAACTTTTAGCTCTTTATTTTTCCCTTTTACGACTGGAAGGGACTCATGCTTTTTAACAGCCTTGCCTTCTGGAGCTACTTGCTTTAGCTCATAATTATCAAATGCATAATCTAAAAGTTTTTTTGTTTCTGTAAAGCGCGCTCCTTCAAAAGACTTACCATTATTTTTGGCATTCATGACTACTGCAATATAACGAACACCATCTCGTTCAGCTGTTCCTGTAAAGCAATAGCCTGCAAAGTCTGTATGTCCTGTTTTCAAGCCATCTAAACCTTCATATCCGTATGTAGGGAAAGATGGAAGCATTTTATTCCAGTTATCCATCGTCGTTTCGCCTTGTTGACCTGGTCGGAAGATCTTTTCAGGTGTCTTAGCTGTTTCTAATACTTCTGGATAATCATGAAGAATATGAAAAGCTAATGCTGATACTGCGCGAGCTGATAGTAAATTTTCATCATCAGCTTTTGTACCTTTTGGATGTTGACCTTTTAACAATGAGTTAGAAAGACCTGTTGAGTTAACAAATTTAGCTTCACCTAAATTTAACTCTTCTGCCTTTTTATTCATCAATTTAATAAACTCGGCTTCAGATCCTGCTAAAGCCTCAGCTAGTGCAATACTCGCTCCATTTGCTGAGTAAATAGCCATTGCTTCATACAATTCTTTAATCGTATATTTCTCTGTTGTTAATAATGGAACATTTGACAATGAGTAATCTTGTGAGATATCTGCAGCATATTTGCTAACTCCTACTCGATCATCCCAAGAAAGCTTTTTTTCGTGAATAGCTTCTAAAATTAAATACTCAGTCATCATTTTTGTCATACTAGCAATACCTAGTACAGCACCTGAATTCTTTTCATACAAAATTTGGCCTGTATCTGCTTCAATCAAAATAGCGGCATCTGCTTCAACATTTGGAAGTTGTGAAGCTGCAGACGCATTTGGAGTGATTAAAGAACTAGCCATTAAGAAAACAGCAACTAATGCAAAAAGCCGTTTTATCAATTTTTTCTTCACTACCAATACCCTCCAGACATAAATCACATAGAGGTTATTTTATCACACAAAAATTAAAAAAAATAGATAAAGAAGTACCGTTAAAACAATCTTTAGCATAAAAAAGCACCTCTATAAATTAGAGAGGTGCTTTTTTACTTAGCTAAGTGAATAGTTTGGAGATTCTTTTGTAATTTGAACGTCATGTGGGTGACTTTCTCTTAGGCCAGCTCCTGTCATACGGATAAACTGTGCCTCTTCACGCAATGCTTGTAGGTTAGCTGAGCCGCAATATCCCATTCCAGCTCTTAATCCCCCAATTAGCTGATATAAAGTGTCAGCAACAGGTCCCTTATAAGGTAAGCGCCCTTCAATGCCTTCTGGAACAAACTTTTTATTATCTTCTTGGAAATAACGATCTTTACTTCCTTTTTCCATTGCTCCAACTGAGCCCATACCACGGTATACTTTAAAGCGTCTTCCTTGGAAGATTTCTGTTTCACCAGGGCTTTCAGTTGTACCGGCTAATAAGCTCCCTAGCATAACAGTGTGTCCACCAGCAGCTAGTGCTTTTACGATATCTCCAGAGTACTTAATTCCTCCGTCTGCAATTACTGGTACACCGTGTTTTCTTGCTTCAGTGGCGCAATCATATACAGCCGTAATTTGTGGAACACCTACTCCAGCTACAACACGAGTTGTACAAATTGAACCAGGTCCTATTCCAACTTTCACTACGTCTACACCTGCTTCAATTAACGCTCTTGTTCCTTCAGCAGTTGCAACGTTTCCTGCAATAATATTTAATTCCGGATACGTTTCACGAATTGAACGTACGGTATTTAAAACGCCTAATGAATGACCATGTGCCGTATCAATTACAATAACGTCCACACCAGCTTTTACTAACTTCTCAATTCGAACCATTGAATCAGCCGTTACACCAACTGCTGCCCCTACTAATAAACGTCCCTGCTTATCCTTCGCAGCATTTGGAAATTCAATTACTTTTTCAATGTCCTTGATTGTAATTAAACCTTTTAATACACCTTTGTCATCTACAAGTGGTAATTTTTCAATTTTGTATTGCTGTAAAATCTTTTCAGCTTCGTCGAGCGTTGTTCCTACTGGAGCTGTAACTAACTCTTCTTTTGTCATTACATCAGAGATAAGCATTGAGTAATCTTGAATAAAACGCAAATCACGATTTGTCAGAATACCAACTAACTTTTGCTCTTCTTCGTTATTTACAATTGGTACGCCAGAGATGCGATATTTTCCCATCAAATGTTCTGCAGCAAATACTTGATTTTCTGGTGTTAAGAAAAATGGATCGGTAATAACACCACTTTCAGAACGCTTTACTTTATCAACTTGCTCGGCTTGTTGTTCAATAGACATATTCTTATGAATGATCCCTAAACCACCTTGACGAGCCATAGCAATTGCCATCTCTGCTTCAGTTACTGTATCCATACCTGCACTAATGAATGGTACATTTAGCTTTAGCGTTTTTGTTAGTTCTACACTCATATCAACATCTTTTGGCAACACTTCAGATTTAGCTGGCACTAACAAAACATCATCAAATGTTAAACCTTCTTTTGAAAATTTACTTTCCCACATTATAGAATCCTCCTCAAAGCGACAGAATATTATTAGTAGATTAACAATTGCTTATGTAGCTGTCAATAACCATACTATATATCAGATAATTCTAATAATAAAAGAGGTGATTTTTTGAGTTTCACTTATGATGTTTGGAAACCTTATCATTTATTTTTCTCAGCCCCTTTTTCACAAAAGTATTTATATAATCAGTACAATTCTTCAAGCATTGTTGATGCTGAACAGCGTAGTTTTAAAAATTGTTATCCATTTATTTATTATCTGGAACATAGCAAAAATTATTATCAAACTGCACTAAAATCTCATACTTCCATGCAACCAGTATTACTTTTTTATGGTTTATCCCAGTTGTTAAAAGCATGTCTATTAACTAAAAATCCAGTTTATCCAGAAAATACAGCAGTTCTAGCACATGGAGTGTCAACACGAAAAAGAAAAAAGCAAAGTTATGACTTTCTTGATGATGAGGTAAAAATTCAAAAAAATGGGTTATTTTCTGAGGTTGGAAAAGAACTGTTTCACATGAAACAATTAGAAGGTCAAAAATATACAATGACTGAGTTATTAGTACATATTGATGAAATGTATTCATTATTTAATGAATTAAGCCCTTCAAGAGCTTCTAAAAAAGTATTAGTAGGGAACTTAAATAATAAAGAGTTAATTTTCCCTAACCAAATTAAAGAATCTTACCATATGGACAATACACGATTACATTTATATTTACAAGATCGCTTCAAGATAGACATGCGTATGCAAGAAATAAATCCTACTCTTAGAATTTCTTTTGCAAACTTACATACAAATCTCTATCAATGTTCTCCTCTACTTTTCAATTTAGAAACAAGCGATTTGCATCTAACAACATCACGTGAACAGTGCGTATACTTTCCTGAGATCCTAAGTCATTATCTAATCTTGTATAATCTTAGTATGATTTCTCGCTATGAAACAGAATGGTGGTATGAGTTATTACATACCTATTCGTCAAAGGATTATCCATATATTATGCATTTTTTACAGTTAACAAGTATAAAAGCACCTTATTTATTATTTAATTACTTGCAATCGCAAATAAAAAAAGACTAGCTAATTTAGCTAGTCTTTTAAATGTGCCTGGCAACGTCCTACTCTCACAGGGACAAAGTCCCAACTACCATCGGCGCTAGAG
>NZ_JBXDLD010000176.1:0-7511 GCF_056820425.1 Priestia sp. KCTC 13724
GTACTCCTTTTTTGATGTCTATAAAGTCTTGCGAGACATAGGGTTCAGATTATGAAATTCATTCAATTAGTTAATTTATTCTTTTTTTCATATAATAAGCGGTAGCGCCGTTAAGAAACGAAGCGCTACCGCTTATGTATGACGGGATGCTGAACATGTATCAATTTGCTTCTCGTTTAATATGTCTAATCTTTCTTTGAGACTGCTGAAACAAATAAACAAGGTAAGAATGTAATTCGAAGCGATCACCTTGAATGAAGTCACCAAACATTAACTTTTCCTGTTTTACCATTTCTGTTTCATCTCCTCTACTGTTCAATTAACCACAAATATTTCCTATCCATTATGTTTATTTTATTAGCCATTCTTTTTCAATTAAATAATGTTGTGAGAGCAATCAGCTCTTCTGCTTTCATTATAAACGAAATCGCTTACAATGTAAAATAATAATATCAGAAAATTTAGAATAAACACAAAAAAGAGGGCGTAGTAATATGTCCCCTTTTTTCCTTTTATTTAAACCAACCTTTTTCTTTAAAACGCGTAATAGCTTCAATGCGATTTTTCACTTCAAGCTTATCCAAGATGGTGGAGATATAGTTTCTTACGGTACCGGTTTTCAAAGACAGCTCTTCTGCAATTTCTTTTGTATTTTTCCCATCAGCTACAAGCTGCAGTACTTCTTTTTCGCGCTCCGTTAGCGGATTTTCTTCCGCATATACATCATCCACAAGCTCAGGAGCATAAATTCGTCTTCCTTGCATTATACTTCGAATGGAACTCGCTAGCTCTTCACTTGGGCTATCCTTCAGCAAGTAACCGCTAACTTTTGCTTTTAACGCTCGTTGAAAATAACCAGAGCGTGCAAAAGTCGTTAAAATAATCACTTTGCAATCGAGTTCTTCCAGCTCTTCTGCTGCTTCTAGCCCTGTTTTAAGAGGCATTTCGATATCCATGATGCAAACATCGGGATGATGCTGACGCGCAAGAGCCACTGCTTCTTCTCCATTCGATGCTTTCCCAACGACTTCCATATCATCTTCTAAGCTTAGCAAAGAGCCTAAAGCACCTAACAGCATCCGCTGATCTTCCGCTATAACGATTCGAATCATTTCTCTTCCTCCTTTTCCACTTGCTTACGCACGCTCGGAACTTTCACAATAATCTTTGTTCCTTCATCTGATTGAATATCTAGCGTTCCGTTTACAAACTCTAATCTTTCTCTCATACCAATAAGTCCATTTCCGTGTTGAAAAGCATCTTTACTTGCAATGCCTTGTCCATTATCTTGAATGGTAATCATAATTTCATCTGTAGATTGTACAATATTCACTTCACAGCAAGAGGCTTTACTATGCTTTACAACGTTTGTTACCGCTTCTTTTAAACACATGCTTAAAATATTCTCTGTCAGAGGAGAAACGTTTGATAAAGTCAATTCGTTATGAATAAACTCTATTTCAGCTACGCTAAGTATTTGTTCTACGCGTACGAGTTCCTCTTTTAATCGAATCCCCCTCATCTGAGACACTAGTTTACGAACTTCACTTAACGCAGTTCGTGCGGTTTGCTGAACGTCTTTTAACTCTGCTCTTGCCTGCTCTGGATCTTTATTGATCAGCTTACGTGCCAAGTCACTTTTTAATCCAATTAGGGATAGCTTTTGTCCAAGCGTATCGTGAAGGTCACGAGCAATTCGCTGTCTTTCCTCTTGTTTGACCAGCTCTGAAATTCGCTTATTTGCGTCTTCTAACTGCTCCTCTAAGCGCTCTCTTTTCTTACGGTTATAGATTGTAAATGGAAAGATGATTACGCTCATATAAATGATAATCATAACCGGAAGTTGGCGAACAAACAGCTCTTCTTGAGCAACCATATTATAGTTTAGTGAAATGGCTGTGCTGACTAAATGAATAATATAAAGCGTAATAAATGTAAGCCATTTTTGAACATTTCCTATGAAATAAGCGAGAAAAAAAGCAAAGTAAAAGGAAAAATAAACGTAGCTAAAAAGCGTCGTCATCGCGATGGATATACTAATGAGGAGAATTGTCCATACATAAATAGGCCAGCCTTTTGATATAAAAGCAATGCGATAAAAAATAAAGAAGAGAATCGTTAACAAAATACCTAACACAATCTCATTCATTGAAGAAGACTGAAAAACAAAGTAAAAAGGCAGTAAACTAAAAACTGTCCATATGTAAGGAGACATTCCCGTTATCTTTTGAAAAATTGTATCCTTTTTCTTCATGACGCAAACCCTCTTTTACTTTCATAATTAATGCCATATATAATTATCGTATCATAATCACATATGGCATTGAGTATTATTTTACATTTGCTCTAGAATATACCGCTACTCTTTTTTGTCGTTCTTCACGGCTAAATGTTTTTAGATGGTTAAAACCAACAAATTTCTTTTGATCTTCGTCCCATAAATGAAAGCGTAAAGACTCTAAGCTGGTGCGAAGCGTAATGGTCGGCACATTTTGAAGCGGCTCGGTATTATTATGAGCAGCTTCTAAGTGATAATTCGGAACCCGAGGGCTCAAGTGGTGAACATGATGGTAGCCAATGTTACCCGTTAACCACTGTAACACTTTCGGAAGTTTGTAAAAAGAGCTCCCTTCAACTGCTGCCTGCACGTACTCCCACTCTTCATCTGCTTCAAAATAAGAGTCTTCAAACTGATGCTGTACGTAAAATAACCAAACGCCCAGTGAACCTGAGATTAAGAAAATCGGACCTTGAATCATTAAAAATGACTGCCATCCTAGTGTTAAACATCCAACTGTCACAATAAGCGCAATCGCAACGTTTGTAATATACGTATTGATACGCTCAGCTCGCTTAGCTCCTTTACGATTAAAGCGATTTGTAATCAAGAACACATAGATAGGACCTATCACAAACATCACAAATGGATTGCGGTATAAACGATAAGCAATGCGACGTGAGCGAGGTGCTTCCAAGTATTCGTCTACTGTTAAAATCCACAGGTCACCGATTCCACGCTTATCTAAATTTCCGCTCGTAGCATGGTGGATAGAATGACTGTGTGCCCATTGGTTGTATGGAAACAAAGTTAAAACTCCTGTAATGGTACCAAGAACTTTGTTGTAGCGTCGATTTTTAAAGAAAGAGTTGTGGCAGCAATCATGGAAAATGATAAAAATTCGAACTAAAAAGCCAGCGGCAACCACTCCAATTGCTAAAGTTAATACATATGAAATCGCTAAGCTTTGATAAGCAAGAAACCATAAAGCAAAAAACGGAACAATAGTATTAATCAGTTGAACGACACTGCTTTTCTCATTTGGCTTTTCATAAGGTGCCATTGATTGTCTCAACATTTTTTGTTTTTGTTTTTGTTTAATCATTTGGATTTCCCTTTCACATTCATAATTTATTTAAAATTATAAATATAAAAAGAAACCATGTGTAGTAGTACATGTCACATGACAAATATGACAAATGTCATATTGGCACTCAAAAACCCTTTCATATCCTTAGCATCCATTGTGTTGGTACCTTCGTTTATTTACTTTTATTAATTGTTTGTAAACACATCAACCTCTCTAGAAGCCTGTTGTTTCCTGTGTTTTATCCTTAACATCTTTTAATGATGTGAACATTTTGTGACCATTTGATTAAGCTTGCATGATTCTTTTCATCCACCGTCATAGCTTCAAGTTGCTCGTGTTTAGTACACCTCCACCTACTTCTATTATTCTTTTGTGTAAGTTAGAATGATTCACACATTTAGCAACTAAAGTTATCGAAATCATCTTATGCAATACTAGTAACAAGAACATTCACGGAATAGAGACAAATAATATTGGAATGCAGTTAATTACTGGTTTTGCGCAATGTGCAGAGAATAAAGAAGTAAAGCAGTATTTTGTAAGAGGAAAAGAACTTGCTAAGCTCAATAAAACCAAAACCGCATTCACAAAATAGTAATCAAAAAAAGCCCGTAAGCCTTCTACATAAAGACTTCTGCGGACTCTTATTGACAAATATTCTCTTCTACATTCAACTGGTCTTTTAAATCGAAATGGCACTTGGCTGGCGCTTGTCATACGTAAAGACGTAGCGGAATCCGCATTCCTTCGCAAGCGCTATTGCTTCAGAAATATGGTCGCCAACCGTTTCAACTTTATGAGAGTCAGAACCTACCGTTAGCAGTTCTCCTCCAAGCTCTTTATATAATTTTAATACCGCTTGAGAAGGTAGCGGTTCACCTAAGCTGCTTCGCATTCCTGAGGTGTTAATTTCAATGCCGATATTGCGCTCAATTGCTTTTGTTAAAATTTCTGTTAGCTGCGGCTTAAACTGGTCAAAATCATAATTTCCGTGCACTTTTATTGCATAGCGCTTCATTAAATCAATATGAGCAAGCACATCGATATCAGCATGCTTCACTAGATTGTAGAGTTCTTCAAAATAACCACCGTATACTTCTTCTACTGTTTTATGTTGTAAATATAAGCGGAGCTTTTTGTCATTGATGTTATGAACAGATCCTAGGATAAAATCTAATTGAAGCGGCTCTAATACCTTTTGATACTCACTTTTTAATAAATGCGGCTCACAAATTTCAATCCCTGCTTTGATAACTAACTTTCCGTCAAACTGCGCACGACACTCTTCAATATCTTCTATATAATGTTTTAAATTAATATGTCCATATGTAGGAGCAAGTGGATTAAGTGAGTAATGTTCTGTAAAGCAAATTTCGTTAATATTACGATGGATAGCTTCTGTGCATACCTCGTTCATAACCGCTTTTGAATCGAATGAATGATTCGTATGATGATGATAGTCCACAATGTACATGTTTCGTTCCTCCCATTCTTCTCCTGAAATCGTATCTTAGCAAAGCTTTCTACTTCTTACAATACTACCCGTTATATAGCTACCTTAACTATTCAAACTAGACAATGAAATGGAAATTTATAAATTCTTTTACATTTAACTATTTTTATATTAAACTATTTTCTGTAAAAGTTGAATGCATGCAAATTTATTTTCTTAAGACAAAATTGGAGTGGTAGTATGAGTTCATCCTTGTTGCAGCTAAACACAATTTTTATCAGTATCCTAATTGAAGCCCTTCCTTTTGTGTTATTGGGTGTATTTATTTCTGGAATTATTCAAATGTTTATTACAGAAGAAATGATGGCAAAAGCCATACCAAAAAATAAAGTAGGCGCTGTTTTTTTAGCAACTTTTATAGGCGCTTTATTTCCAGCTTGTGAATGTGGAATTGTACCTATTACAAGGCGATTAATGGCAAAAGGCGTACCGCTATACGCTGCTATTCCCTTTATGTTTACAGGTCCTATCATTAACCCAGTTGTTTTGTTTTCTACATATGTAGCGTTTGGAAATGACTGGGCCGTTGTATGGGAACGTAGCTCTGTAGCGCTCGTCGTAGCAATTTCAGTTGGCATGCTGTTGACGTTTCAGTTTAAAACAGATCAAACAAAACATAGCGTGTGCGTTAACGTTCAGAAAAAGACATTTGGCCAAAAGCTAGTAGGCACTATCCAGCATTCTATCGATGAGTTTTTTTCAGTCGGTAAATATTTAATCATTGGAGCGCTTATTGCAGCAAGTATGCAAACGTTTATGAAAACATCCATCCTGTTAGATCTTGGGCAGCAGGATTGGTCAGCTCATTTCGTAATGATGGGACTAGCCTACCTTTTATCCCTTTGTTCGTCAGCCGATGCGTTTATTGGAGCATCCTTTCAAAGCACATTTCAAGATAGCGCCATCGTTGCCTTTTTAGTTTTTGGACCAATGTTTGATATTAAAAATACGTTAATGATGTTGAGTCAATTTAAAGCCAAATTTGTGGGCATTTTATTTATTTATACCTTTATAGCTGTCTTTGTTTTTTCAATGCTACTGGTCAGATAAGGAGGAAGCGCGATGATTCGAATTTTAATTTTGATTGGCTTTACGTTTGTCTTCATGCATCTGCATGCTACAGGAGATATTTCAAAGTACATTAATATGAAATATGCATGGATTTCATACAGTACAATTTTTCTCCTATGGTTTATTACCATCGCTGCTTTTATTTTTTATATGAAAGGCGATGAGCATGACCATAATCATGAAGATGGCTGTGATTGCCACAGTCATTCACACGCTCCGCGCAAGCGAGATAAATTCCTTTATCTCATCTATATCGTACCTATTATCACTGCTTTATTTTTACCAATTTCCAAATTAGATTCTAAAATTGTTGAAGCGAAGGGGTTCAATTTTCCAATCTACGAAAAAAATAGCCCCTATGATCAGCACCAATTCCTAGAGCCCGATACAAGTAGCTTTTACGGAGAGGAAGCTTATGACAAAATGATACGCAAAGATTTGAAGCAGTTTGGAAAGAGTGAAAAGCTTAATTTAGAAGATACTGAGTTTTTAAACGCAATGGAAACCATTTATAATTACCCTGGTGAATTTACGGGTAAAACCATTCGCTTAAAAGGATTTTTATACCATAATGATGAGCTGCCAAAAAATCAATATTTTCTTTTTCGCTTTGGAATTATTCATTGCATTGCTGACTCTGGAGCCTTCGGAATGCTTATTGAATTTCCAGATGACGTATCGTTTCAAAATGATGATTGGGTAACAGTAACAGGTAAAATTGATACGATGTATTATCAGCCGTTTAAAAAAACATTACCAATGATTAAAGTCACGAACGTTAAGAAAGAACAGGAACCTGATGACCCTTACGTTTATCGAAACAATCAATGATAAAAAAATCACGTAACGTTTTCCATGTTACGTGATTTTTTCTTATCGACTTTTTTGCTGAGCCTCGAGTAGCTGCGTGTATAAATGCTGTACTGCCGTTGAAATCGAGTCATCATATCCCACATGATCATAATAGACAGCAATATTTTTTAACATCTCGTACGTTTGCGGGTCTAAGCTCACTTCAAGCGTAACCTTCTTTGAATCAAAAGGATTTGGCACTTCTGGCTCTTCTGCATCTAAGGACGCATGTTCCGCAATTTGAATTGCTTGTTCGACATTTTCAATTTTCCCGTACTGCTGCACCCACTTGCGCCCCATAAAAACAGTATCCTGAATAAATTGCCGATTAGTAGGCGTATCCTTAATATTAAACTGATGATTATGCACATATACAGATTGATATAAGATGACGCTAATAACTTCATCTTTTAATTTTAACTTTCTCAATTCATCAATTAAGTCCGCCACATACTTTGGAAGCGGACAAAACGTTCCCCTTACTTCTTTTATTAAATCCATTGCAATTGACTCTGTTGAATTGCGCTTAAACGCTTTTATAATATCAACCATTGCCGACTCGTTTGTCATACCTACACCACCATTATGGTTAAATACTGTCGTTAGTAAATTCAACCAAAAATTAATTATACAAATCTCACTAGTGTTGCATTAATTTAAATTAACTATTAAAAAGACTCAAAATCTTCAATTTTATTATTTTAGGC
>NZ_JBXDLD010000177.1:0-940 GCF_056820425.1 Priestia sp. KCTC 13724
TGCAAAGATAAAATTACTGAAAATTTAGATTTTTATAAAGCGCTGAATTGTTTTAATGCAACACTAGTGATAGTAAATGAATAATTACATAGTAAATGTAAAAAATATATTTGTTAAAAATAACTAAGGAGATGATACAAATGGCATTAATACCTTATGATCCATTTAGACAATTAACTAACATTAGGAGAGATTTTGACAGATTATTCAATGATTTCCCTTTTCATTTAGACAATGAAATGAATCAATTGGGGAATATAAGAGTGGATGTTCATGAAACAGATAAAGAGGTAGTAGCAACTTGTGACATTCCAGGCTTACAGAGTAAAGAAGATGTAAACATTGATATTGAAAATAATGTATTGAGAATTAGTGGCTCAATTAACAGAACTAATGAGATTAAAGAAGAGAATATGCATAGGAGAGAAAGATACACAGGTAGCTTTCACAGAGCCGTTACACTACCAACTCCTGTTTCTGAGGAAGATATAAAGGCTTCTTATAAGAATGGTGTACTAGAAGTTATCATGCCTAAACAAACTCAAACAAATAAAAAGAGAATTGATGTGGATTTCCATTAAAAATGAGCAGTTTGCTACCTGTAATGAAAGAGTTTGGCAGGGATTACTTGCAGGAAGTTGCTGAGGAACAACCTGACCTAGTTGATTTGCTAATTTTAAGCTGCCATTTACCTCAGGGAAAGAAAAAAATTATTTTAAATGAGCTGACTAATAATATTAAAAATTCCTACCAGAGGCTGGGACAAAACGCTCCTAAATAAACTAAAAAAGCCGGTGCAGTTTTACGACGTAAAATTGCACTGGCTTTATATTTTTACAATAAAATAAGGACCACTTCTGATAAAATTAAGCACGAGTGTTGATTATCCAAAATTAGACAGACTTATCCCTTGGAATGTGACGTAGTTTTTCAAAAAAGT
>NZ_JBXDLD010000178.1:0-1692 GCF_056820425.1 Priestia sp. KCTC 13724
CAAAAGAATAGAAAAGTAATTAATTTTCGACTAAATCATGACTCATACCGAAGGTATGAATAATTCAGGATTATTTTATTTTTCCATACTTTAAGGTGTTAAGATATATTCGATGTGCAAAAAAGAAAAGGGGATAATGCTATGCTTAAATTTAATCCAGGTAAGGTTCCTAATGGCTTAATTTTAGATACAAATGTGCTAGTTTATTTATTTGATCCAGAGAGAGATGAAGATGAGTTATTTCGTCGCCTTTTAGGTTTATTAACGAATAGATGGATAAAATTAATTATTCCTGAACAGGTAAAAGGAGAATGGAATAAACACAAAGAAGAGAGAAATGAGCAATATTTAAAAGATACAAGAAAATCACCCCAAAAGCATAAAGATCTGGCGTCACATTTTGATCAACAGCAAGAAAAAGATGATTTTTTAACAAGATTAGAGCAATTAGAAATTATGGCTGTAAGGCAATATAGATATACACATGGATTAAGAGCTCGAAATTTAAATGATTTTATAGAAAATAAATATTACACTGATATCCCTTCAAGAAATTCCAGTATAGATAACCTAATAGTTAATATGTCTTTAGAAAGAAAAGCTCCCTTTTTTACATTTAATAAAGAGAGTGGTTCTAAAAAAGCTTCAAAAAATGAAATGGCAGATGCTATTATATTTTTTACGGCTTGTGATTATGCTCAAAAAAATGAGGAGAATTTTGATCATATTTATTTTATTACCGAAAATAGCAAAGATTTCAGTGGAGGTAACGGTGCAGAGTTACATGATAATCTAAAAGGTTATGCTGAAAAAGCAGGAGTTCAATTCAATAATAATTTAAGACGAGTTCTAGATATTATAGATCCGCAAAAGTCATTAATTTTTCCGGAACAAAAGACTGTTAAAGATCATTTACAGAGCAATAATTTTACAGATTGTTCTAATTGTAAGGATGAAATGCATGTTAACGCTGATTGTCAAACTAGAACATCATCCAGATATCCAGAAGGCGAATTTATATTAGTTTGTCCTCACTGTGGACATGAGCATCCTACTGGAGAAACCTATCATCATTTATATAATTAACTTTATTTGAAAAAGATGCAGATTTAGACATTATATTTAATTTTTTAAATTTTAATAATTTAAAAGTAACCTCAGAAGAAAAAAATTCTAATTAATTTTCTGCAATTTTATGGTTCTAAAATAAACTTTGTGCAACCATGGATATAAGTAGTATATAGTAGATGGTTCATTCCATTCAGATTTTAATTAGTTGTCAAGAACAAAGTGATAAATATGTTGTCTAAAGTAAAAGCAGCAGGATTTCAATCCTTAATATCATCGTAATCTTTACTTCTGTATCGAGGGGGATTTATAGAGAATATATGGAATTTAAATAACGAATAAGACTAATTTTTGTCTTCCGTTTAGTATAACAGCTATGTGTAAGGGGGAAATTGTATTATTCATCGCCCATTTGGCCTCTCTCTTTTAATCCATCCCTCTATCTTGTACAATATCATTATACAAAAAGATTAAATAGAGGGATGGTATGAACTTACATCTTCAACTACAGCAAGCTTTACAAGAATGTGAACGACTACAGAAGGAAAATACGTATCTATATAAGTTGAATTAAAGGATTACAATTACTCTCTGTTGAAGTATAAGGGTAACACTTACCAATGA
>NZ_JBXDLD010000179.1:0-1920 GCF_056820425.1 Priestia sp. KCTC 13724
TGATAATTTGCATCGATAAATGGTAAATTGCCATGATTCTTTCCTCCTTTCTTGAGAATGGATTTGTGTTTTGGAATAAGTTGATGAGAGCACGAGGTGCACTAATCAACGCTTTAGATGAAATCAGCATCATGAACACCAAAGGTGTCAGATGGTGGTTTCATCTTTGCCGATAGGCAAACAAGGTTTATGAAATTCGCCATCTAGGCGAATGGGTCTTTGGTTTTGTCTTTTCGTTCCGAAGGAACCGCACACATCGGTACGATGTATAAGTGCGCCCTTATCTCTTCGATCTAAGGGAATTATACCATATCCTGGTGAGAGAATCTATGCTAAGGATACCAATTTATCTCAATTTTTGATATAATCAATTTAAACATTAGGGAACAGATAAAGGAGATGGGGATGGGTGCCGAAGAAGCGAACAGATGAGGAAATTCTTCAGGAATTAGAAGAGAAAATTGAGAAGATGAAAGCGAAGAAACAACAAGTTGAAGCGCGTAAAAAAGAAAAAGAGAGAAAAGAAAGAACAAGACGACTGATTCAAGTCGGCGCGATCTTCGAGAAATACTTTGAAATTGAAAGTGAAGAAGAGGCAGAAAAAATTGCAAAGGCATTGCAAGCGTATGTAGGGAAAAATAAAGAGAAGGTTTTGAATCATGATATGGTTGTAAAAGAAAAAAAGAAAGCAGCAGCTGAAGTGGCTGTTTCTGAAGAGTAAGGATTCGTAGAAGCCTATGATGAAATGTTTATATTGTGATTCAGAAAATAATTCTATAGATCAAGCATGTTCAGTTTGTGGAGCACCTTTATATACAAAGCGTCCTCAACTTAAAGAATATGTGAGTTTAGAAGATTCGGCTTTGTCATTCCAAGAGCTTCAACGTTTTCATACGTATGACTTGTTAATCTTACTTCGATTGGTTAGAGAAGAGCGTTCAAAAAGCTACAATTTAATGAGAACGGTTCAGAAAGCGCCAGAGGGGATTGAGATTGATAAAAGTATCATAGAGTTCGGAGAAAGCGAATATCGCCTTTATACGGCTCGTATGAAGCTCATAGAGGGTCTTTTGGTAGACCGGATGGGGTATAAGCCTAAGCGAGTGGATGATAAGCTGCTTACAGCGTTAAAACATCGAATGGAGTCGAAATAAGGTTGCATTTATGAAAGATTTGGTAGAAAATTAGACATAAGAAAAGCCCTCAAGTTTTGGATGACAGAAGGACTTTTCTAAGCAAATATACAAGAAGGGGTTAACCTTCTGTTATTTATATTGTGATAATTATATTATAACATAATTAGGTTGATTCCTTCTACAAAAATTGGAGGAATTTAAAAGTGGCTAAAAACATCGTTAATTTTAAAGAGGCTGAGAAAAATGCTCTCAGTAGAGATTTTGATTTAGAGAAAATTAAGTATGCTTTGGATCATGGAGGAGTTACAAAAGAAGATTTAGAAGAGGCAATGGGCTTATTAAGTAAAGCAACTGGTAAAGATCTTTATGTAGGAACTAAACGTTCTCCTCAATCGAAAGTGAGGTTTGCTCAATCTATGCAAAATAATTTAGGATTCTTATATAAACAAGACTATGTAACTAATAAAGAAAAAGTATTTCTCACTGATATAATTCCATACATAGCTTTTTCGAGTAACTGTATTGTTCATGATATCAAAGAAAAAAATCCTGTTCCTGCGAATATTTCTGAGATTGCTAAATTAATAGGTATTACGCGTCAGAATACTAGTTTAGCCGTTAATTCTTTGGTTAAAAAAGGATTATTATTTAAAGGAGATTCAGGAGTTGAAGGTAATAATGCAAAGGCTTATGCTATCTTTGTAAATCCGCATATTATATATGCAGGTGATAAAGATAATGTAAATGAGGCTTTAAAGGTCATGTTTCATAAAGCAATGAAGAT
>NZ_JBXDLD010000180.1:0-3711 GCF_056820425.1 Priestia sp. KCTC 13724
TATTCATAATCTTTATTTTCTTTCTTGCTTACGAGAATCTTCCCATCGTATTTAGCGAATTTTTTATTATTATTTTTATCTGTCCAAGCTAGATCTGCGTTAACAATATAAACATTAGAGGTACCCATTTTTAAAACGTCAATAAATCCGTTTTCCTCTAATACTTTAACGGCTCTATATATTGTCATACGAGATTTTCCAAAGTAATCTTCAAAAACAGAGTAGGAACAAGCTAAAGCGTTACGGTTATCCATATGTTCAAGAATGAAAAATAATAAAGAACTAGCAAAACTATGGTTTGTCATTAACCAACGAACTTCTGGCATATGGTCTCTATACAATTGAACAAAATTTGCGTTTTTTTCTTGTTCTTGTTTTTGCTCTACCTTTTCTTGCTCTTCTTCTTGAATTTCTAGTAATTTTTTTATTTTTTTAAACTCATCAGGATTTAATTCTAGTAGGATTTTTTCATTATCAGGTTTCAAATTTAAAACCTCCGAACTCATTAAAATGTCCTCCCCTTATGTAACATCTATGTTGATACATTAAAGTATCAATTATGATACATCGTATAACATAATATGTTACATGTAAAGACAAATCAGTTGAAATATGTCTATATATGTAACATTTAGAATGATACATATATGTAACACAAGCTATGTTACATTTAAACTCTCAAAACCCTTATATATTAGCCTTTTTAAAACCTCCCTTTCTATATCTCCTTATGTAGCAATTCGCTCTTTGTTTTGCAATACTAATTTTTATATTTTTTCGTAATGCCTTAAAGGCTAAAAAGTTGCCATTAAGGCAACTAAAATCAGTCATTAAGAGTATTAATTTATAGCAAAATGAAACAGAACTCTAAGAGAGATCAAGCTCTCTTTTATTTATGGTTTTGAAAGTGCTATACACCCTATTACAGAGCGCATAGTGACTTCTCCCTTAACTTCTACTACTAGTTTTTGGTCGGAGTCACTATGAAAGTCTGGATAGTGATCTATTGATGACTTATTGGTTAAATGTTATTATTAATAACCAAGAAGTAAAGAAACCAAGAAATAAAAAAGTAAAGAAATCGGGTATATAAAGAGAGTGGAGGGACATAACTTATGGTAATGGCAGAAAAAGAATTGGAGAGATTGACCATGCCTAAATCAAGACGTCCAAGAAAAATAAAACGGGTTGCCGTTTCAAGTAAAAGGCAAATTAGCATTCCAAAAGAATTTTATGAAAAACTAAACATTGGGGAAGAAGTTACATTAGAGCTGTACGGGAATCATTTAGTTGTAAAACCTATTCATGAGGGATTTGATGATTTTTCTGAAGAAATTTTAGCTGATCTGATTAATGAAGGTTATAGTGGTATGGATTTGATGGCTGAATTTAAAAATCGTAAGGCACAGTTAGGTTATGCTATAGATTCTTTAATTGCTGAAACTATTAATACAGAAACTGTAGAAATTGATGATCTTTTTGAGGACGATGATGATGAGTGAGTTTTTATTAAAGGTATCACCAGCAGCAAGGAAATTTTTCAAAAAACTAAAAGATAAGCCATTAGAACAAAAATTTCGTTTAGCTTTACAAGAGATCCAGCTAGATCCATTCGGTGCAGGTGAACAAAAGAAAGGTGATCTAGCTGGTATTTATGGTTATGACATTAAACATAATGGCACTAATTACGAAATAGCTTACAGTATCCAAGAAGATGATGAAGGAAATATCGTGTTAGTTATTTTGGCTGGAACAAGAGAGCAATTTTATAAAGAATTGAAAGTTTATATAAAATCATCGAAAATACATAAAAAGTAAACTTTGAAACTTCTTCAGTTAACTGGTGGGAGTTTTATTTTCCATATTTTTCAATAAAGTCAGCTAATGCTACATGTAATACATCAGATTTATGAATTTTTTCGCTTTTACAGAATTCATCTAAACGTTTACCAATTGTTTGATCAATAACAATTGTTTTTCTTGTTTTTTGGTTTTGCGGTCATAAAGACTTAATCCATTTGTTTGTGTAGTTGGAGCAACCTTTTGCCATGATTTAAGTATTTCCTTAATTGCATGGATTTCGTCTTGGGTGAACTGAGCATGAACATCAGGTGAACTTGATTTCACATAATCAAAAATACTTTTATCAAGAGGTTCTTCACCTTCTCCAATAAAAAACCAACCTTTTTGACCAGAGTTTCTAAATTCATATCCAGCTTCTTTTAATGTAAAATTTTGAATATATTTGTAATATTTTATATTTTAATACATAATTTTATTCATTTATTAAATTTTGGTAAAATAGACCATCGTCAAATTTGAAAAAAATGGGTATTATAATAATTAAAACCATTTTAAAGGGGATTATTTATGAATATGAAACAATTAATTCTAGGGGTACAGTCAGGAAAATGCGGATTTACAACGCTAAGCCCATTTCCCCGACTATTCCCCCAGTTTTAACAACGTTAAGAAAGTTTCAAGGGTCTTAAAGAATCTAACGAGACCATTTTCTCCGAATTAAAATGGTATTCTCCAAGTAAATTAATATGTACCCAACCTAGAGGTGACATATGGTGCAATAATTCTTCATTAAAACTACCTGACCGTTTTTGATATTCAACTGCCTTTGTTAGATGTAAAGTATTCCAGATACTGATGGCATTAATGATTATATTTAAGGCACTGGCCCTTTGCAATTGATGCTGTATGGTTCGTTCCCTAAGCTCTCCTTGTTTTCCGAAGAAAATAGCTCTTGCCAGTCCATTCATGGCTTCTCCTTTATTCAATCCTTTTTGTATTTTTCTTCTTAATGATTCATCCGAAATATAATTCAAAATAAAGATCGTTTTTTCTATTCGGCCCATCTCACGTAAGGCTGTAGCCAAGCTGTTTTGTCTTGAATAAGAACCTAATTTCCCCATAATAAGGGATGCTGAAACTGTTCCTTCCCTTATAGAATGAGCTAATCGCAAAAATTCGGACCGAAAAAAGAAAAAGTGATTTTATTGGAAATCCTCCTTTGAAATTGAATATGTAAGAAATGAATAAAACCATTAGCCATCAAGGGAACCAAAACCATGTTTATAGGGGATTATAATTAACATAATCATGTTTATAGACACTGAAAAAAGGATCTTCCAGTAAGAAGATCCTTTTTTTGCTGCTAAAAGTTTTAGTTTTTAAAAATATTCGAATCTTTTCCTCAACGAATATAAACGCTTTCACATGTTCCAGGCGCTGGTTCATAAAAACAATGTTGTTTAAATTGACCACTAAAAGGTTGGCCATACCATGTTGGAGGACACGGACCATATGGATTAAAGTACCAAAGAGCATATTTCGCTGGGTAATCTCTCCAATATTCCAAATTCTTTCTTGCTAATCTTCTTTCAGATTCTCTTGCTCGTTGATAAAACATATTGCCTTTTTGCACAGCTTCAAAGGAGTAATTTCCCCCTTGTACTTGAAAAATAACATCTTCAATGGTCCTTACATCCTTGAAATCCGCACAATCAGCTACAGCACGGTTTACAATCACGTTTCCAACATATAGCATCCCCTGTACTCCTTCACCTTCAGCCTCTGCTCTCATCATCCTTGCCATTAAATCAACGTCTGCATCTCGGTAAGCGACTCTTGCCATTTTTCCACCTCCAAAATACAGTATGAAAAAAAGCAATATTCATGTCTCTTTTTTACAATTTGTTA
>NZ_JBXDLD010000181.1:0-10972 GCF_056820425.1 Priestia sp. KCTC 13724
TCCTCTTTTATATTCTTCTTTGGTATCAATAACGATTTGCGTGAAAATGCTATTCATTAACTGCTTTCGTTCATGATCAGTAGAGTATTCCCATACAGTATCGATGTTAGAGATAATATATTTTGTTTCTTCATTGGCAGTTTTGCTACTTTGATTTATACTTTTCAATTCTTTATTGATTTCTTTTTCTCGTTCTCTAAGTTGGTTAGATTTTTTTATCAACTCGTCAATGTCGATAATATCATTTTCGTACATCTTCTTTTGTTTATCTAAAAGTTTTTCAAGGTTTTTCAATTCATTAGTCAATTCATTGATTTTTTCATCTGAGTAATTAGATGAATCAGTGGAATTATATATATTTCCAACAAGTTTATCAAACATGCTAAAAATTGTTTTTGTTAAATTATCTTCTAAAATAATATGACTAGTACAATTCTTGCCAGCTTTTTTTCCAGAGCATCTGTATGTCTTTTTACCAGCTGATTTATGACCCGAAAGAGAATGACCGCATCGTGCGCATTTTAGTAGGGTTGAGAAATAATAATTACTAGTGTGCTTTTTTCCTCCACCATTTCTTCTTTTGTCCAGTAGATCTTGTAAAGCCCAAAATTCGTCTTTAGAAATAATCGGTTCATGACTGCCTTCATATAGAGTTTGCTCTCTGGGTGGTTTTTTATAGTCTTTGGAGTTTTGATTAAAGGTTAAGTATCCGGCGTAAACGGGATTGTTGGCAATATCTCTTACTGAGTCTACATGCCATTCTCCACCTTTACGAGTTGAAAAGCCTTTGTTTGTTAAATGTTTAGCCAACGTATAAAAGCCAAAGGTTGTTGTTTGTTTGAAAATTTCTTGTACAACTGCTTTTTCTTTATCATTAACGACTAATTTCTTTTCAACGATTTTATATCCGTAAGGAGCCATGCCGCCTTTCCACATACCAAGCTTTGTTTTTTTCTCCATACCTAAACGTACACGTTCACCTAAATTTTCACGTTCCCATTGAGCGATAGCTGCTACTAGTGTTATAAATAAACGCCCCATAGCATTTGTTGTGTCATATACTTCAGTAGCACTTTTGAACATACAGTTATTATCATCGAGTATCTTTAAGATTTTATATAAGTCCATAACAGAGCGTGTCAGCCGATCTAAGCGATAAACTAATAAAACATCAATATTTCCTTGCTTCAATGTGTCCATCATTTTTTCAAAAGCAGGTCGTTGCAAATCTTTAGCTGAATAACCTTCATCAATGTACTTATCTACTAACTCCCAACCTTGAGATATGCAATATGCTTCTAGCTTTTCAATTTGAGCAGCAATTGAAAAACCGTGTTTGGCTTGTTCATCAGTTGATACCCTTACATAGACAATACATTTCATGGAGCATCCTCCTAGAATTTAATATCAAGGGGTGGCATGTACCAAACTAATTTCCCTTTAATATGAATAGGCGTATGTTCTTGCGTTTTGGCATCATAGTATTGGGTTTTGTGTTTTGGATTGAAACTTTCCGGCTCAAGAGTAATACCGTTTTGGAACTTAAAAAATCTTTTTAGTGTTGCATCATAGCCATTTACTGCCACAGCTGCCACATCACCATTACGGACTTCTTGAGTAGGATCAATTAAAGCTAAGACATTAGGAGGAATGAGTTTATTCATACTATCACCATTAACTGTTACTAAAAAAGCATTAGGATATCTTTCTGCTACTTCTACTGGGACATTAACCCACTCTTGAATTGGAGCCATATCTAAAGGCAAACCAGCCGCAATAGATCCTAATAAAGGCATTCTTACTGAATGACCTTCAATATTTTTAGGTGCGTGTGGTTTCTTTGATAAAACATCCATTTTATCTTCGATAATATCACTTTTTAAAATTCCAAAATGATCTGCGATTTTTTGAATAGCACCCATTCTAGGATCTTTAACTTCATTTTCCCAAGTTGATACAGCTTTATCAGAAACACCAGCTATTTCTGCTAATTCTTTTTGGGATAAGTTATGTAGTTCTCTTAATTTCTTAATATTTTTCCCTATGCTCATTTTTATTACCTCCGACCTAATTTATATACAATATATTATACCAAAAGTAGAAAACATTCAATCGAAAGTAGAAAAAATTCTACTTTTGTAGAAAAAATAGAGAACTTATTGTAGAATTTAATGTTTTTTAATTAGTTGACATTCTACTTTAGGTAGATTATTATGTGGTTGTGAAGGAAAATAAGTGAGGTGATAAAGTTGAAATTCACTTTAAAACAAGCAAGATTGCTTAAAGGTCTCACTCAAAAAGAAGTCGCAAAAAAGCTAGGTGTCCATGTGCAAACTTACAGTAACATGGAAAAGAACCCTGATGATGTAACAATAGGAGAAGCAAAATTAATTAGCGAAATATTGGGGTTTAGTTATGATTTTATTTTTTTTAGTGGTGATTCTACTTTAAGTAGACTAACTAACGGTGATTCTACTTTTTAAAGTAATCGCCGTTAGCATCTAATTTTATGATTTGTCCTGCCACTCCTTCCACATATGCTTTATCGAGGTGATAACTTATGGATCTTAGTGCATTTCAAATGACAGAAGAAAAAATTAGAAAGATAAGACCCATTGTTGAAAAGGCTCTTTCAAGAAAATATGGGAAAGAAATTAAAATCCTTGAAATGACTGTTGGAGGGATAACAGTAAAAATTTAAGAAGGAGTAAACAAGTAATCGAGCTGACTTCAAAAAGAAAAGTAAATGTGAAGTAAGTGAGATACAGCGTTCAGAACTATTGACGGTAGTAGTACTAAACGAAGTATCTCAAAGGTTAAAAAAGAAATGTATCATATCTAAAAAAAGGGGTCTTATATTGATTGGAAAAATCATATTAATTGTTTCTGGAATCTTCATTGGCAAGTTGATTGTCTACTTTTTTGAGCTTTCTGTTAAACGGATGAAATATTGCATCAAAAGCACCCCAACAAAGAATAAAAGTAAAAATAGCAGTGACAAAAATAAAAGTCAGTAACACGCCTGAACCAAATAAATTAAATATTAAACCAATGACAATTATGAATAAGTAGATTAAACAAATAAAAAACTGTTTCCTAGCCATGGTTATATCTTTTAAGGTAGTTTGCTCATTTCCAGATTCGAAGGTTGATGTTTTCACTTTATTATTTTTTAAGGATTCCAGTAATTTGGCAATAATTGAACAAATTAAGGTTGCAATTATACCCGCAACTATATTTTCAAACATATTGTACACCTCCTTTTTAAGGTAGCAGTGTCTAGGGAGACAAGACTATTTTATCAAATGCAAGTAGAAGAAGTATAAAAAACTAATAATAATAAAAAGGATTTCGACATAGCTGTCACATCTCTTATCAAAAATAAAAATCGCAATTAGGGGGAAATGCTGGTGCATGTGCTAGAGCTTTCAAATTTTTTTATTCGCTATGAAATGAACATGGTATTGAAAGGTCGTTTGAAAGTTGCAGAGTTTGCTAGAAAGCAACATGAACGTTACTGGAACTTGTACTTGAAGGGAGGTGGAAAGTTGTCTCAAATTGAAAACCCAATGATTTTAAGAAATGGATATGGTATTACAGATTCACAAGAAAAAGAACCTCAGATCGTGTCCGTATGTGATGGTTGTGATTCAAGTATTGTGGAAGGTCAAGGGATGCTTGATTGGGGGTCTATTCATTTACATGATGACTCAGTTTGTATTTCTAAATATGTTCGTAAGGACTCAATTAAAAAAATTGCAGGTGAACAATAAAAAGAATCTGCACGGGCAAGGTGCAGACTTCAACTCGATTAAGGTGATATATTCAAATTAATTTTTAACATACTTGGGAAAATAATTCAATAGGGAAGGGATGTTCTTTACATGAACCAACTTCAACAAATGGAAATTTTAGAGGTTGAAAACACTGAACAATCACAAAGAGAATCTTTTCAGATTACTGATATAGAAAGTTTAAATTGGGTTTTTCGTAAGATTTCAGCATTAGCTGCGAAAGAAAAAAGTGTAAAGCAACTAGCTGATATTGAACGTGCAAGAATTAATGATTGGGAAAATCATGAGTTAATTTCTCTCCATAGTGATAAAAACTATTTTGAAAGTCTTGTCTCAACTTATCACGCTAAGCAGCTAGAAGAAAATCCAAAAGCTAAAACACTATCTACACCTTACGGGAAATCGAAAAGCCGTGCTACAAAAGAGCAACCTAAAGCAATAGATAAAGAAAAGCTTTTACATCATGTGAAAGAGTCCGGCATGGATGAATTTATTAAAGAAGAAGTGAAATGGGGCGAATTAAAGAAAGTCCTCCACATTCATGAAGTAGACGGTAAGCAAGTAGTGATTGATGAAAATGGAGCAATTGTAGAAGGTGTTGCGATTGAACCAGCAAGCTTGAGTTTTAAAGTGGAGGTGTGATGATGGAAACTACAAACGGATCTCAAATATCAAAAAGTGAAAGAGCAAAAGTCATTATCTATTCAAAGCCTGGAGACGGTAAAACAACAGTTGCAGGATTGTTACCTGGTAAAACATTAGTTCTTGATATTGATGGGACAAGCCAAGTGTTAAAAGGGTACGCAAATGTTGATGTAGCAAAAATTAATGTTGAAGACCCTCACAAGAGTATCTTAGAGTTTTATGCTCATGCGAAAGCGAACATCTCAAACTATGACAATATCTTTGTGGACAACCTTACTCATTATCAAAAGCTTTGGTTAATGAATCGAGGAGAGAAAACGAAAAGTGGTATGCCGGAGTTAAAAGACTATGCTTTATTCGATAACCACTTGTTAAAAGTCGTTGAAACGTTCAATGGACTAGATGCTAATGTTATCTACACCACTTGGGAAACGACACGCAATATAATTCATGATGATGGCCAACAATACAATCAATTTATTCCCGATATTCGAGATAAAATCGTCAATCACGTTATGGGAATCGTACATGTTGTTGCTCGATTGGTCAGAAAGGCAGACGGTACAAGAGGCTTTCTGCTCGAAGGTAATCAAAGTATCTTTGCTAAAAACCATTTAGACAATCGTAAAGGCTGCGTGCAAGAAGAATTAATAATGCCATCCACAGAAGGGGAGAAAAAATAATGCTGGATTCATTGTTGTTGAAATTGAATTTAATGCAATTAGCTAAATACGACCACGAAAAACTTTTCGCGAAAGATAAAGATGGTCATATCGAAGATGTAACAGAAATGGAGATTTCAGATAAAGTTGAACTCATTGAATCTTTCGGTGAAAAAGTACATGAGGAATTTGAAGAAGGTGGTCGCTGGTCAAATTACAAAACTGAAGTTTATCAGTTTTGGCATGATAAAAAACACATTTACGTTCGTGTTGACTCAGAAATTCCTGCAACTGAAATGCAAGACGGTGGCGACTTTCAAGCACCATCAATTTACATTGTCGAACGCAAAAAAGTAGAAACATACATTTACGAATAATAGGGGGAAATAAATAATGTCATTCTTTAAATTTGATGAATCAAATGCAAGCACAGGGTTTGAACTAGTAGCAGAAGGTAAATATGAAGCAGTTATTGTAAACGCAGAAGCTGGCAAGACGCAAGCTGGCAAGCCTAAATTATCAGTAGACTTCGAGATTCGTAGTGATGTTCCGCAAAATCACCAAGGTGCGAAAGTTCTTTTCAACAACTTTACTTTTGAACATGAAGTATCAGTGAGGATTGTAAATTCACTAATCAAGGCATGCGGATTCCCAAATGGTCATCCATTTAGTTCACCAGAAGACATGGCTAAGCAATTAATTAATAAAAATTTAAAAATTACGGTTAAGCATGAATCCTATGAAAAAATAGTTGATGGTGTAAAGCAAGATCGTACTGCTGCAAAAGCTAAATACTATGATCTATCGGATGTAAATCCAGTTGCACAAAATAGTGAACCATTCACTATTGGAGATGATGACATTCCATTCTAAGAAAATTAAATAGAGAAGTTGGTGTTTACTAGCTTCTCTTTTTTATACCCATTTTTATGAAAAATAGCTTTATAGGAGGGCGAAATGAAAGAAAATCCATACAATTTTAATGAAATTCCTGCTGAGTTAAAAGCCCTACCTCAATGGATTTTATGGAAAAAAGAAGAGCGTGGTGGAAAAAGTACCAAAGTACCGTATCAAATAACAGGTGAAATGGCTCAAGCAAATAATAGGCGTACTTGGTCCACCTTTGCAACAGCAGTCAAATTCTACTTAGAAGGTGACTATGACGGAATTGGGTTTGTATTCAGTAGACAAGATAATTACATCGGAATCGATATTGATAAATGTGTTGTGGACGGTAAATCTAATACGTTCGCAACGGAGGTTATCGAAACTTTAGATAGCTATACAGAGTTTTCTCCTTCTGGAACTGGTATTCACATCATTATTAAAGGGAACCTTCCACAATCTGTTTTAGGGACAGGGAGAAAAAATACTAAACATGGATTAGAAATTTACTCTTATGGACGTTACTTCAGCTTCACTGGGAATCGTGAAAATTCAAATGATGTTTATGAGCGTACAGATGAACTCGCAGAGGTATTCGAGAAATATTTTGACGATAGCGATATCCAAGGAAGAGTGAACCTTGCTGAGTTTGAAAAAGATGAAATTAAAATTTCGAATGATGCCTTGTGGGAAAGGATGTTTCGAAGTAAAAATGGCGATGAAATTCGCTCATTGTTTAACGGCAGCTTAACAAACGATGATCATTCAGCTAGTGACCTAGCTTTATGTAATCATTTAGCTTTTTGGACAGGTAAGTCAGCAACTCGAATGGATACAATGTTCCGAGAATCAGCGCTAATGCGTGATAAATGGGATGTTATTCATTTTAGAGATACCAATGAAACGTATGGAGAGCGAACAATTGCCACTGCTATTTCTTCAACATCTACAACTATTTTAGATAGTAAAGAGCAGTTCCAAGAGTTCTCGTTTGATTTCCATGCTGGTGATGCTGCAGATGAAGTGGGAGAGAAACCTAAAAAGAAATTCCGTTTAACTGAACTTGGCAATGCTGAACGCATCGCATATGAATATGGCCATGTTATTAAATATGTTAGCGATATGGGGTGGCTAATCTGGGACGGAAAGCGTTGGAAAATAGATACAAAGAAAGAAATTGAACGAATTACAGCAAAAGTTCTTCGAGGTCTTTATAAATCAGAAGATGAATCTGAAACAAAATGGGCCCGAATGTGTGAACGTAGAAATGTTCGAATGAATAGCATCAAGGATCTCATGCCACTAGTCCCAGCCGAAAGAGAGGACTTTGACCGGCATAAATATTTGCTCAATGTTGAAAATGGCATTGTGGATTTAAAAACCGGTAAGCTGCAGCAGCATGATCGAGAGATTAAATTAACAAAAATCACAAATGTTGAATTCGATGAGACTGCTAAATATCCAACATGGTCAGCCTTTTTAAAACAAATTTTTAAAGAGGACGAAGAGTTGATTGATTATATGCAACGCCTTGTTGGTTACTCACTAACTGGAGATATTTCAGAGCAGTCAATGTATTTTTTAGTAGGTGGTGGCTCGAATGGAAAATCAACATTCGTAAATACAATTAAAAAGTTACTAGGTGATTATGGTTCGCAAACCAAATCAGATACATTTATCAAGAAAAAAGACACTGGTGCTAATAATGACATAGCTAGGCTAGTGAATGCTAGGTTTGTTTCCGCAGTAGAGTCAGAAGAAGGGGAAAAGTTGCAAGAATCGCTTGTTAAGACGATTACAGGTGGTGAGCCAATCTTAGCTCGGTTCTTACGACAAGAATACTTTGAGTTTATTCCTGAATTTAAAGTGTTTTTTACAACAAACCATAAGCCTATTATTGGCGGTGTAGATGATGGGATTTGGAGACGTGTAAAGATTATCCCGTTCACTTTAAGTTTAAAACCACATGAACGTGATAAAAAACTTGAAGAAAAGCTATCACTTGAGATGCCAGGCATTTTAAATTGGGCAATTGAAGGCTGCTTAAAGTGGCGGAGAAATGGGTTGCGTGAACCCAAAATTGTAATGGATGCAACAGGAAACTACAAAGAAGAAATGGATATTCTAGCTCCGTTTTTAGATGAAATTTGTTACACTGATGAACCAAAAAATGAAGCTATCAAGATTGAAGCGAAAGAATTATATAAAGTCTATGATAATTGGTGCTTTAGAGCAGGTGAACGTACTTTAGGAAATAGATCCTTTTATCGAATGTTAGAAACAAAAGGATTTGGTAAATCAAAAGGAGTTGGGAATAAAACATTTTTGACAGGAATTACCTTGAAAGAACGTATGCCAGTTACTAAAGGAGTTATCAAAAACGAACAAAATAGCTTTTTTAAGGTCACTCAATAACTATTTTGCTTGTTTAATAACTTTTAATAACTTTCTATAAATCCAGTCATATCAAGGGTTTGAGTTAACTTTTATTGTTATTGAGTTATTTTAGTTATTTGGTTTTCTATAATTTTAAAAAAACAAAAAAATATAAGTATATATAGAGCCGAAACTAAAAATGCTGATAACGAAAATAACTAAAATCAAACTCATCCCTTGTGGCTCTAAGCGTGAAGACGAGTTATTAAAGTAACTTTTAGTTGTTAAAAGGTCATTTTTCGTTACTATAGAGCAACTTTTTCAAATATTGATAACTAAAAAGTAGGTGAGATTTTGATAGAAAAATTTATTCAAGAAAATATCGAGCGTGATATTAAGAGTTTTGAAACGAATGAAGATTTGTATGAAAGATATAAGAAATTTTGTAAATTCCATCAGTTAGAAATCTTATCTAAACAAAAATTTGGTATACGACTGAGTAAATATAATTGCGGTAAAAAACACCGAAGGATGAAAAATTATGTGTTTGAAAACGGAAGATGGGGAGTGAAATTACTTCCATGCAAATACTAAAAATTCTATCTGATATATGGAAATCGGGCGCAGATATTTATCTTGATGAAACGGATGATCGTGTAGCAATAAAAAATCCAAAAATGATTCCAGTCGAAGTTATGCAAGCTGCGGAACAAAACTTTCAAGCAATAGATGAATGGTTCAAGTCATGGAAGAATGCCAGCAGTGAAAAAATCACAATTATGAAGATGATTCATCAATTTTGCGGATGGCAGCCTAATGACAAAATTGAACAATGGTTTTGTGCAGAAGAAGATTCATTGATGTTATTTATAGATTGGACAATTGTTCTAGCTGAAAATGGCTGGACAGATATTTACGATGATTACCGTGAATATGAAAATGATGAGTCGCACGTGATAGCAAAAGACCTATACAACAGGGCTATTACATATGCAAAACAAAAGAAGGTGTAAATTATGATTTCTTATCATTACACAGATGCAGAGTTAAATAAAATTCTCAAAACACTCACAATTGTTATTGATACACGTGAACAGGTTAATGGACATATTTTAGATTATTTGCACCAAAAAGAAGTCCCTATAAAGATCAAAAAATTAGATACTGGTGACTATGGTTGTATGATTCCTAGAAATGAAGAGTTAGGCATTACACGCGATATTTTCTTAAATAGTCGAGTAGAACGAAAAGCACACATGGATGAAATAACAGGTAACTTACAAAAAGATACCCAAACAGCATTTGAAAATGAACTTATTCGCTCAAAAGACATTCCTTTTACTTTAATTGTGGAAGACCTAAAAGGATATGAAAAGATGCTTAAAGGGCAGTATCGCTCGAAGTATAATCCGTTAGCTTTATTGGGACGTTTAAATACGTTCAAAGCCAAATATAACTTTGAAATTGTATATCTAGACCAAAAGTATAGCGGTAACTGGATCTATCATCACTTTTATTATCAAGCTAAGCATTACCTTAAAACCGGTATATTTTAATTTTTATGCTTAAAGGTGGACAAAGATGAACAACGAGCAGAAAAAAGATGAAATCAAAATGGAGCTTATTAAAATGAATTATTTTAAAACACCTGAGGGTAAGCAACTATACGAATTGTCACTAGGTGAGCTTGAACAAGTTTATGCGAATGTGAAACATTGCTATGAAAATAAAGAGAAATGAAGGTGGGCCAATGACTTTACTAAAACAAGCTGTAGAAAAACGTACAAACTATTTAATCAACGAATTAACGAAGTATGGATATTTAAGAACCAGTGATGGCAGAAGGTTATCTGAATTAACATTAACAGAGCTTGAACAAGCACATATTACCGTAAAGTGTAAATTTGCAAAGGAGATGAGTCAAGATGAACTTCACTAATCTCTTTGAAATGCAACAGCAGCTTGATGAGCGCATTATTGCCACCCATCCAGAATTAAAAGAAACAGATAATCTTCCTTGGAAAATCCTTGCTTTACAAGTCGAACTTGGAGAATGTGCAAACGAATGGCGTGGTTTTAAAAGATGGAGTAATGACCAGGAACCAAGAACAAGACTCTTAGACAGAGAGAACAGTAGTATAGATAAAACTATATGGAAAAACCCATTACTTGAAGAATATGTGGACTGCTTGCATTTTGTATTATCAATTGGATTGGAACTAGCTGAAGAGTGGATAATTGAAGAAGATTATGAAGTATATCGCTATGTGCAAGGAGCTTGGAATGTAGAGAACACTATCGAACAGTTCTTGGTAGTGAATAAAGAACTGGCTTATTTCTCAGTTGACTATGATGTCATTCATTATGTTGAACTAGTATCTCAGTTTTTAGGATTAGGGGAAATGCTGGGGTTTACCTGGAAACAAGTTGAGCAAGCATATCTTTCTAAAAATACAGTTAATCATCAGCGTCAAGAGCAAGGCTATTAATCTAATAAAGGAGATAAATTTATGACAAACATTAAACTGAATGTTTTATTTAGTAACTACTCAGACCCTATGGAATTTTTTAAAAATAAACCTGCCTTCACGTTTGATTTCTTGATAACTA
>NZ_JBXDLD010000182.1:0-1587 GCF_056820425.1 Priestia sp. KCTC 13724
ATTACGGTTAAGTATTATGAAAATGGGTCATTACAAACGTATAAAGGCCGTGTTTATAATCTTAATCTCCATGAACAGACCCTGTCTTTAAAAGATGAAAAACAAAATATTTTCTTTATTCGTTTATCCGGTATTGAAGACATTTATTAGTTTTCTTTAGTTGGTTTAAAATTAGTGAAGAATTTTCTCTGTTTTTTATGATAAATGGTCACTTGGTATCTATAAGAGATTTCTAGTTAGGGGGCCATAAAGATATAAAAGTGAAATAAAAAGGGGGAGGAATGATGAGAGGAAACAAACAAATATGGTCTGATTTTATTGAGGAGGACCGATTTGAACTATATTCGTACCTTACCTATTTATTTAAACAATGTCACGATGAAAACCTAAGACAGTTAGAAGATGAAAATATAGAAGAATAAACCTATAAATAAAGCAAACTGGAAGGACCAAAGCACTCTGTTGTAAATGCTTATTTCTCTGAACTTATTTCTAAAAGAAGTGAAGGTGGCATTTGGACAAGTATTTATCCAAACTGCGATGCTCAATACACAATAGAAGCCATATCCTTATTGAGGTCCCACCAACGAAACGCTGAAAACATACGCTAAGGAATTGTTCAGAAAATCTTGAGTTGGTGAACACCTTGTCATTAAAGGATTTATAAGTGTTTCTTCCCTTCGGAAGTGTCCATTAACTCGTTCAATAATCAATGTTCAATAATTATTAAAATATTAAGTTTGTGAACGAATTTAATGTCTAAACGTATAAAAGGCCGTAATTTACTTATCGAAATCTGCTTAGCGTATGTTTTCCGCTAAATGTTGGTGAGACCCCTTATTGTCAAAAAAAGATGTCTTGTTGTGAATTCGATGCTGGTTGTTTAGCTTCATACAAAGTTCTAAGTAGTGGAGCAACAGTTTATGAGGGTTGTGGATGTAGGTACTAAGAAAAATCAAATTGATTTTTAAGTAATTATTATTTCATATGGTGACATAGCCAAGTGGTAAAGGCAAAGGTCTGCAAAACCTTTATCGTCGGTTCAAATCCGACTGTCACCTTATATATATAATTAATATAAAAAATTAACCTCCCTAAATTTATTTAAAAGGGAGGTTAATTTTTAAGAATTATCCTGTATGTTTAGGTTTTCTACCAATAATTAAAGCTACGAAGGCAAATACAATCAAGAAAAATGAAAGTATTCCATAAGCAATACCTTCAAAACCTCTAATATTTACAAAACCAATGTAAAATAAGACAATAGCTCCTACTATACCAATAATTCCTGGCGCAAGTCTAACAGAAAAAGAAAAGTTTTTCTTTTTAAACCACCAGGTTAATAATAAAATAATAATACCAGGTACAATAGATGCTAAAAATGGTGCAAAAAGCATCATTTATTTCATCTCCTTTTTGAATTATATATTCAATTAGTATCTCTTTATAGTGATAATTTTTGGTATATGATTCATATTTAGTTAAATATAACAATAAATGATACTTTATTCTATATTAAGGGGTCTCGCCAACATTTCGGAAATTTTGTACGGTAAGCAGATAAAACTATAAAAATTGCCTATTATG
>NZ_JBXDLD010000183.1:0-575 GCF_056820425.1 Priestia sp. KCTC 13724
GATTCACCTGTTTTTGGGCAGACTGATCCCTTGGTGCGGGTTCGATTTTTTAAAAAGGTGATTTAGTTGAGGGAAAGCTGCTGTACCTGGGTCAGTACGTCCGAAAAGAAGTGCGCATAGACGAAGCTGGATGCTAATTTAAAATGCAAGTAGCGACTCGATTTCACCAGCTTACTTGCTACCTTGATTAATCTCGTGCGAATCGTTTGAATTTGAAGACCCTTCTTCGCAGGTGGAAATGTTAATGTACGTAACCAGTTCGTTAAATTGTAGGCAAGTAGACTCATCATCATACGTGCTTCATTTACTTGGAAATCATGGCTTTTCATTTGGTCGAAGCCGAAGCCATCTTTCGCTTCCTTGATGAAGTTTTCCATCGCCCCTCGTTTTTGATAGGACGTGAGAATGGCTTCCGGTGAAAAGGTGTCTTCGCTTAAATTCGTCACGAAAAAGGCATGAGTGAAGAACAGCTCGCCTGCCGGGCGTACCGATTGAATAATGATGCGACGCTGGATCGGCCAAGAACCTGCCTGATAAATGGAATCCTCCACATAACGTTCGGTTTGCGTGACATC
>NZ_JBXDLD010000184.1:0-860 GCF_056820425.1 Priestia sp. KCTC 13724
AAAAGCTTCCAGGCAGCTGATGTTATCATTTTTTTAACTCCGAATTATAGGATAAGGCAATTTAGGATATTAAAAAGGTATATTGTTCAAAAAATAGGTATTGAATCTTCTAATTACAAGCCTACTTTGAAAATATTAAAGCAACTATTTCGATGGAATCTACAATTTGACAAAGAAACTAAACTTGAAATTCTTAATTTCTTACAGCCTTATAGTGAAAAAGTACTTTACATAAAAAATATTAAAGAGATAAACATAAATCGAATTTCTCGAAAATAATAAAATCATTTCTTGATTTTATTATTTAAAAAAGCTCCCTTTTTGGGGGCTTTTTTGTGTTTTTTCTTATCTTGATACTATATAGAAACAACTCTCATGGGAAAAAATAGCCTTGAGCCTTAGAGTTTCAAGGGATAGAACCTCTTTTTCTAGGTGGATAAAAAAAAGCCTCTATGGTATGATTTGATTGTCTAGAAAAAACCAAAACCATAGAGGGCTTTTTTATGCCTTCCTAAAAGAAAGGCGGGTTATTAAACTATGTACGACCATAATAGCATGGATACGCTAAAAGATACAACTAAAAATGGCAAAGAGAGAGATTGGAAGGGTAAAAAAAGTAGAACCCTTTTTGTTGCTGATCATTTTCAAGCAGGGAATTTACTGAAGAAGGCTGAAAGAATGTATGAGTGCGCAAACATCTTACGTTTTAAGAAACATGATGACAGGCTCAAACTCTATCAAGCTTATTTCTGTAAAGTGAGGTTCTGCCCAATGTGTGCATGGCGTCGAAGTCTCAAAATTGCATTTAACAATAAGAGAATCGTAGAAACAGTAAACGAAAGAAGAAAAGTTCATTGGCT
>NZ_JBXDLD010000185.1:0-786 GCF_056820425.1 Priestia sp. KCTC 13724
GAATATGAATCGAAAATTTGGAACCTATTTGGTGGGAACCTTTGAGCCGCAAGCCCGAAACAGGTTAATCCAAGCACCTGTTGTCCATTTTGATGAAACCGGCTTACGAAGTGAAGGGAAAACGCAATGGTTACATACGTTGAGTACCGATCAAGTGACGTTACAGTATGTTCACGAAAAACGCGGCACAGATGCGATAAACGAGATCGATCTTTTGCCGAAATTCCAAGGCATTGCCGTTCATGATTGTCTGGCATCATATTTTGTTTATGAAAAGTGTGAACATGCCGTGTGCAATGCCCATTTACTTCGCGACCTAAAGGCCGTTCACGAACAAACGAAACAAACATGGACACAGGATATGATGGAAATTCTCCTTTTGGCGAAACAGGAGAGAGAACGTCAAAATGCACCTCTGAATCCCATGGTTGTCGCATGGATGGATGATACCTACACAGCCATTCTGGAAAAAGGATATATGGAGAACGCTGCAATGGCGAATCATGACGCGGAAAAGTTATTAAATCGACTCTCCAAACGCCAAGATTCCGTCCTACTATTTGTAGAAAATCCAAGTGTCCCCTTTGACAATAACTTGGCCGAACGAGATTTACGAATGGCTAAAGTGAAACAAAAAGTCTCAGGTACCTTCCGAAGTGGAACGGGCGCACAGAATTTCGCGATGGCACGAAGCTTTTTAAGCACACTGAAAAAGCAAAAAAAGAACCTGTTTGAATCCATTAAACAAGTAATGAAAACAGGGGAAATACAATTATTTGAAACATA
>NZ_JBXDLD010000186.1:0-1585 GCF_056820425.1 Priestia sp. KCTC 13724
GAGTCTGATTCCTCCATTGTTTGATAATTGTACGGAAGGAAGCGCCCCTGTTCGTCTCTTAATAGGTTGCTGGCGTTTATTTTTGTGTGTCGTTTGACTTTGGGAAGTATACTGCTGTTTTAATTGAATGTTTGTTCCTGGTACTGATTTGCTATTTGCTGGTGCTCCAAATATTTCAATAGCATCTGTAGACGTTCTATTTCGCTCAATGTCATCATAGTTACTTTCTTCTCTCTCTTTTACATTTACATCCTGCTCCAGCCATATATCGTGGTCAGAACGTCTCCATAATAGAAGAGGAGTGGCGTCACTCTTTCTACTGAAAAAAAGTGTTTCAATTTATTAAGCGAAAAGTGGTTCATCCCTTTCAGGCAGTCGCAAGAGCACGATATTTTTCAAAGGCAGTTAATAGAAATCACGCAAAAATGAAGCAAATTTTTCTCTTATTTTGTTCTAATTTCATGTTAAATATTCATAACTTATGATAAAATGTTATTAACGAATAACAAAAAATGTTATCGTTGAATAAAATATAATACGACTGAGAACACTAGTCTTAATAACGGATGTGGTTTTATTGGCAGCATTCAACGGAGCTACACAGGCCCAAGTTGAAGACATTTTAAAAAAGATTGTCGATTGTATTCATCGTGGAAATGACCATTTTATCCTTTTAGCACAAAGAGATAAGAATGCAACTACTTTGTTGGAATTAGGATTTAGAGCCGCAGATGTAAGGCGAATTGTTGAAGAAGAACTAACTTATGAAGATTATTACAGAGGGCCAAATCCAAACGGGAGCAGTAATGTTCCTCCACGATTGCAAAATAGCGATATGTGGGAATTTGGAAAGGTCGTTACTGGTAATGAAACGATGGAAGTTTATATTAAGTTCAGTTTTATTGAAGACAATGATGGCCCTTTTACCTGTTGTGTTTCTTTTCATAAACCAGATCCCGGTCGTACAATCACATACCCCTTCAAGTTATCTTGAGAGGGGTATGAAAAACAGGAGGAAAAAGATATGACGTTACAACTAAAATTCTGTGTTCATTGTTTAGAACGAACTCCGGTTGAACATAAATTTGTTACAGATAAAGTTGAATTGCATGGCGAAATCATCACATATGAAGCTGAACGTTATGAGTGTACAAGATGTGGACAGTACACAGATAATGACGAATTAACAGATCGAAATTATAGTACGATTTATCGTAAATATCAGGAAAAGAAAGATATGTTAAAAGCAGAAGATTTTCGTTATGTACGGACTGAGCTTTATCAGGTTAGTACGCGCGTAATGGCTAAATTAATTGGATGGAGTCCTGCTACTATCTCTCGTTATGAAAATGGAAGTTTACAGACGAAAAAACATGATACTCATTTTAGAACATATTTAGATCCTCGCGCGATGAAACGAGCATTTGATAATTATCGTGATGAGCTTGAAGAAAAACCTAGAAAAGCACTTGAAGAAAGATTATCTTTTTTATTAGATACAGTAAAATCTAGTGAATTATTAAAGGGGTTAGATGACAGACTTACTTTGTTAAATATAGAAAATGTAGATGATGACTGGAGAATG
>NZ_JBXDLD010000187.1:0-1772 GCF_056820425.1 Priestia sp. KCTC 13724
TTATAAACCTTTATATATAAGGGTTTATAAGGGTTTTTTTTTTATTTCTCTTCTCACTCTATATTTAATAACAATTCGCCACTCGAATTGCAAGGGTCTTTTTGGATTTTTTTTCGTTAAAAAAATAAAAGCCTAAAGGCTAAAAAGCCGTCTTAAGACGGCCAGCTTTAGAGCTATATTAAACCTTCTAATGAACAGGAGAACAACTCTTGTTCTTCATAAGAACAACCTTATATTAACTTGTATAAATGTGATTTCTGAACTGAACCCTTTCTGTTGATTTTATATGTTAGTAAGAGAATAAAGAGGAGAATACTATTCTAAATCGAAAACATTGTTAGAATAGCCTATATAATAAAGAATTATATGTATTAAGAATAGGTGGTGAACATATGTCTGAACAAATAAATGAAGTAGTTTATTTAGGTGGAGAAGTAGCAAAATCGTTAGGAATAGCTCGTAGTTCTCTTACTAAATATTGTATTGCTTTAGAAAACAAAGACTACAAATTTATCAGAGGTTCTAATAATTCTAGGGCGTTTAGAAGTAAAGATCTTCTCTTACTGCAAAGAATGAAAGATTTGATACAAGACAAAGGTATGACTATGGAAACAGCTGTGAATGTAGTGTTATCAATGCTTCCAGAAGAGGAGAGAATAGGTGCTATTCTTGATGAGAACAAGGTAATGACTCCTGAAACTACGTCTAAAGAACAAGAAGAGAACACTCAAATTTCTCTTCTTATGGATAAATTAGAATACATTGATGAAATATCTGATAGGTTAAATTCAATGGAAAAAGAACTTAAGGATATTAAAATCCAAAATAAGATTTTACAAGATCAAAATTATGAATTAAGAACAACTGTTGAAACAAGTTCAAATAAAAGAGATGAAAATCTTTTATCACTGATCCGTGAAGTTCAAGATACTAAAAAAATGATAGCAGCTTCTCAAGAAAAAAAGTGGTGGGAGTTTTGGAAATGAAGGAATAAGAAAGCTCATAATCATAATATTGTGAGCTTTCTTATGTGTGATTTTTAGATAAAATAAATATGGTTGAGTATTTGACTAGATTTTGGAGTTAATGTATATTGATAGCAGCAAAAATTCTGCTTTATTTTACAAGCTAAAGAAGAGGTTAATATTTAAAATGAGTAAAAGTAAAATCACAGCAATTGTATTTATCATCTTATTTGTAATATCACTGGTTGTAATTGGTTATTTAACTTACCAAAAATTGTCAGTAGGTAATTTAAAAGAGAGAGAAGAAGTTCTTTCTGCTGTATCAATGCATTTATCCGAAGAAGGATATAAAAATGATGATATAAAAGAAATTGGGATAGATTATAATTTCTTAAAAGGTGGAAGCATTCCTTATAAGGTATATGTTGTATTTAAAAAGGATCCTAAAAACACTTATTATTATGGGTGGAAGAGTTATAACAAAGATGGAATCGTAAAAGATGGTAAAAATAATTATTAAAAAAGAGACTACTGTATGTAGTCTCTTTTTTCAGGCTGTTGAGAAACTTTGTTCTCAATAGCCTGAAAAAAACCTTGTTTTAAACGAGGTTTTTTCTTTACTTTAAGGCTTGATGACAGGGTTCTTGTTCTAGTCCGCAAAGTAAAATAGCCACAGGAGACGCTAAAGTTGTGGTAAAGGTATTTGGTAATTATAGAATCCAATGATCATCATTCAACTGATAAACAGACAGAGTAGTTACAGAAACAGTTGTTTTTGGTAATAGATATTGAAATTTCCCTTTAAAT
>NZ_JBXDLD010000188.1:0-530 GCF_056820425.1 Priestia sp. KCTC 13724
CCGAGAATACACTCGTAGTAGGAATTGACATTGCCAAGCGAAAACATTTTGCTTGCTTTGTAGATGATCGTGGTCGGGTGCTCCAAAAATCTTTCCCAGTATTACAGTCTAGTGATGGCTTCCAGTGTTTTTATCAACGTATTTTAACTGCAATGAAAGAATACGAAAAAACGGAAGTCATTGTCGGGATTGAACCAACAGGCCATTACTGGCTAAATTTAGCTTATTTCCTTGAGGAACGGGGTATTCCCCTAGTCATGACCAACCCTTTGCACGTTAAAAAGTCAAAGGAATTGGATGACAATTTACCAACCAAACATGACCGTAAAGATGCGCTAGTAATCGCTCGTCTTATTAAAGATGGACGCTTCAGTTATCCACGTATCTTGAAAGACATGGAGGCTGAACTTCGTGTTGGATCAACGTTTAGAGGGAAATTGACAGAGGAACTTAGTGCTGTCAAAAACATGATTATTCGCTGGTTAGATCGCTATTTTCCTGAGTTCACTCAGATCTTCCCGTCATTTGGA
>NZ_JBXDLD010000189.1:0-944 GCF_056820425.1 Priestia sp. KCTC 13724
TGGTCGTTTTAAGGGTATACATGGCTTTATTTATCTAAGAACCATAAACGAACGTTATTAGAACATCCCCTTTATATCAACGGTTCCAACCTTAACGTACAATATTTCCGTTTTGCTGTCTGTACCCCTATGAGAAGCTCATCTTTATGAAGAGGTGTATTATGAAAACAGAATTAAGTAGTCCTCATCAACTTACAACAAAAGTTTCAAGGAAAGAACTCTTCATACCTTGGGTTTTTGTATTAATGTGGAGTAGTGGCGCTATCTTTGTAGAACTTGGTCTTCCTTATGCAGATCCTTTTACTTTTCTGGCCTACAGATTTTTTATAGCTGCAATAATTATGTGGATCATTTCTTTAAAGCTGAAGTCAAAACTACCTTCTACAACTTTTGAATGGAAAGCAATCATATCTACAGGTATTTTTCAACAAGTTGGTTATCAAGCTTTTTTCTTCCTAGCTTTAGATTTTAATATTTCTCCTGGTTTACTAGCAATTATATTAGGAGCCCAACCTATTGTCACAACAGTATTATCAAAAGGAGATACAACAAAAAAGCAATGGATAGGTTTATTTTCAGGCATGATAGGATTAATTTTAGTTGTAGGACATAGTCTATGGGAAGGTTCTATTTCAATACTTGGTGTCGTTTGGTGTTTATTATCACTAGGAAGTATTACTTGTGGTACCTTCTTACAAAAAAACATTAAAACTAGTTTACCGATGAATATGTCAATCCAATATACTTGTAGTTTTCTTTTATTTATAATAATTGCACCTTTTTTTGGTTCTTTTACAGTGGATTGGACATCAACTTTTTTAATGTCACTTCTTTGGATGGTTTTTATTATTACTGTAGGTGCAACAATGTTGCTTTACTATATGATTTCTAAAGGGAACTTAACTAATGTTACAAGCCTATTTTATTGTGTACCAGCGTTAACA
>NZ_JBXDLD010000190.1:0-514 GCF_056820425.1 Priestia sp. KCTC 13724
GATGAAATATTCCAGATCAATGGTTTTTTGGGCTTTTTGTAGGGATTCGATAAGTTGTTCATATTTTGCTATTCCATTGTTTAGTACTTGGACTTTGCCGACTCGAAGCCCGCCTACAGTAAAATACCTTAAAGCATCGGCGATTATCGATGCTGAATCACTACATGTATCAGGTAACTTATCAGACTCATTATGAAAAGAGGTCAATCTTTTACGATGAATAAGCTTGGGATTTGATATGCTAAGATATAGTAAGAAACCAATGACAGGCAAAACAAGGACGATTACTATCCAATTCAAAGCTTTGGCTGGCCGACGAACTTCCCAAATTGCTATGAATAAGATAAAGAACGTATTTAACAGGTATAGAAAAAAAATCCACTCCAACTAAAATTCCTCCTTAGTTTTTCCCTTAACATGTACAAACTATGTAGCAAGTATACGTTTGGAATACGAGGAATTGTTTAGATTGAGCTTTTCTCATGAGACACCTCAAATAATTTTGTAATTAGTT
>NZ_JBXDLD010000191.1:0-693 GCF_056820425.1 Priestia sp. KCTC 13724
TTGTAAATCCGCACTTTCCTGACGCTACCCCATAAAGTACATTATGGTAACTAGGAATGAATATTTTATATCACACAAACTGGTCTCGATTTAAAATCAATAAAAGATTTTGTGGGGATTTATGTTTACTTTTATTTAAAACAAGTAAATTTACTTAGTATAATTTAGAGTTTTTTGTAAATTAAAGGGAAGTTTTGTAGAAAGTATTTCATATGCGAAAAAAAACTAACATAATATATTTAATGTTAGTTTTTATAAGGAGTTTATTAAAATGAATAATAAACACAACCTTTTATTATGACCAAGAGAAGTGAATTGCTTGAGAGAAGGATACAAGAATTGTGAAAAGGAACTGATTAAAAGTGAAATTGATAAGGATATTATATTATTGAGCGATGCGATAAAAGTTGATTATAAAGTAAATAGGTAGGAAATGTACATTCACTTATGTAATCGAATTTACTTATTTATTACATAGGTTTAACTTCATTTTCATTTCCTTGTAACTACCAAGTTTTATAATGAATTAGAATAGTTGGACAATCATACGAAAGACCATTCTGAATTTAGGCGGTGGGATAATGGGCGAACAGACCTATTCTGACATACAGCGTAAAAAAACCTCGATTATAGATTCTTTAATCCATTTAGGAATCTATAAAAAAGGAAACAAACAACTCTATGAATTAACCT
>NZ_JBXDLD010000192.1:0-803 GCF_056820425.1 Priestia sp. KCTC 13724
GAGGATGGAAAACTGGCTGCTAAACAGTTTTTTGGAAAGAAAACGGAATTACAGCAACTACAAACGAAATTTCATGAGCATGTCACTGAAAAAGGTTTTAATTTGGAGCGCGGTGTTTCAAGCGATCGGAAACACATTGAAACTCAACGCTTAAAGGCTTTAACTGCAAAAGAGCAAGTTAAAACCTTAGAAAATGAGCTAAAACAGAAGCAGCAGGAAAAGCAAGCACTGAATCAGTCCATTAAGGACACAAGTACTCGCTTGAGCGAGTTAAAAAAGTCTTTAGACAAAGTTCCTAACTTTGATGACCTTCAAATTAAAACAAAAGGGGGCTTATTTCGCTCAGAAACGGTCGAAATGCCTTCGAGAGACTTCGAGAATATAAAAGTACTTGCTCAAGGCTCAGAATCGCTCAGAGAAGAAAATAAGCTATATAAGAGCCATAATCTCGACCTCATGGGTGAGAATGCTAATTTAAAGCAGCAATTAGCCATTGTAGAAAAGGACAGAGAGAAGTTTAAGAGAGAAAGAGATGAACTAAGAAAAGAAAATCAGAAACTCGAAAAGAAGCTTAGCCGTACGGAGAAGTTGTTAGAAAAAGTGCATGACCTATATAAAAAAGCTGGATTAGCTCATCTTCAGTCTTTTGAAAAGGTGTTGGGTTATGCTAAGCACCAAATTAACAAAACACTCGATGTATTTAAAGGTGATGAATTGTTTGCTAGAAAGGGTTTAAGTGAGAACGAGGTAGAAGGATTTAATACGTCTATTCGTAATAGTGGTGGTATAGTGAGAAATTCTAG
>NZ_JBXDLD010000193.1:0-5545 GCF_056820425.1 Priestia sp. KCTC 13724
AACTTTTCCATAGTAATCACACCTCTTAGATATATAATAAAAAATTATTCTTTACTATACACCAATTGGAAATATTATCAAGACCATTGCTACCTATAACGTGTTTTATGTTAACTCAAAGTGAACATATATGTGCAGTTGTAGAAAACATCGTGTTCAAAAGAATGAACACGATGTTTTAATGATTTTTTCAATTTGTGTCTTTTAATCTCATAACTTTTCCGTCTGCACTTAGTTCTACTTCGTATCTAATTTTAGATATATCTTTCCATTCACCTCTTCCAAAGAATTGAGGATTTAATAAGAAAACGCCTGTTTCTTTTTTTATTAGAATATTCTTTTTGGTTAACTGATTAACTGCATTAGTTACTGATTGTTGTTTAATCCCTAAATTCTCAGCTACAATTCGTTTATATCCTGAGTTAATAATGATAAATTGGCCTTTATTTGCATAAGTTACGCCCTTTATAAGCTCGTATAATACTTTACTTATCCATCCTTGTATTTCTGCTAACACAACAATATTGTCGAGATATACTTTTATGTAGTCTGGTTCTTTTCCGTAGTTAAAAGAAACACTTGTCGTTTCTTCCGTTATTTCTCCGTTCATATCAACGACTTTTGTTGTTTCCACTTTTGATATTTTAGCCACATTGTCCACCTCTATCATTTTTTACCATTTATTATATTTTTATCTTAACTCATATTTCAGTTAATATCAACACTATAATAGAGTTGATATTAACTCTATTATAGTGTTGATATTAACCCTTGTTTTTTTGTTAAAAATAACTCTTTATAAAAGTTATTTTTAACTCATATATAAGTTAAAAATAACCCTCATAGCAGTTAAAATTAACTTGTATATGAGTTAATTTTGACTTCCCAAAAAGTCTTACAAACCCTTATATATCAAGGTTTATATCAATATATAAAAATCTTTTTTCTTCTTTTATTTTTATTATGTACTTTGTTTTACAAATTAAAAAAGCCTTAAAACAATTAGTTTTAAGGCTTTTTTGCTTCTTATAATTTTGATTATGTAAACTATCTTTGCATATGTTATACATAAATTTAGCGTTGTCTGTTTTATAAAGGAATCTTTTATTTAACCTTAGATATAAAATTCCATATGTGTTTTATCCTCTTTATAATATTCTAAACGATCTTGCAGGCTTCCAGTATGAAACTCGAATTTATGTCCATCTGGATCTGTGAAATAGATTGACATTTTATCTCTTTGGTCTCTTTCACGTCCAGGTAAAATATTAACCTTATTTTTTATTAAGTCACTTTTTAGATTTAGGAACTCCTCATCTGTTACAGTAAATGCAATATGAGTATATGAATGTTGAATTTCATTTCTTGGAATATCCTCTTCTGTGTTCAAAGCAATCCATAAGCCATTTAAATCAAAATAGGCTAACTTTCTCCCTTTAACAAGTAGCTTTGCTTGAAGGACATTTTGATAAAAATCTATTGATTTATCTAGATTTGAAACTGAAAAACAAATGTGGTTGATACTTAACAATGCTTATTTCCTCCTCGAATTTTGAAATCTTTTTAATCAGTTTATGGGTCTTATAAAAAATCATCTTTTCCATAATTTTTGCCACCAACTCTTCTTTTCTTCTAGTGATGTAGCAATCTGTTCTTGAACTTCTAATAATAACTTTTTTGTTTCCTGTGAATCTCTTAATGACTGGATTAACTTTTGATCACGTTCTTCAAGTTTGTTATTTATATAATCTTCTTGGTGTTGCTGCTTCTTTTCTACATCAGCAACATGCTTCCGCAGTTCCGCAATCTCTTCTTTTTGATCAGCAATCACTTGCATTGTTTTAGTCATTTGTTCGAATGCCATTTGAAGTTGTAAAGCATACTGATTTACCTCATTTTCTGGTTGCTGCTGCGCTGCTGCTGTTGTCATTGCGGTTGATTCTGGCATATCTAATTCTTTTGCAACTTCTGCAATAGTCATTAACTTTTTGATAAGTATCCCTCCGATCCTACGGGAAAATCTATTAATTATCATTCTACAGCAGTTCCGCAATCACCTCCACAATGAGGAAAATAGCGTCATTACGCGGTTTTCCCCTCATTGCTGTTGCGCTAATGCTGTGTTGCTGCGGTTACTTACTTAGCACCTTTAGGGTGCAATTGTTGCCTTTATGGCAACATAGTTTTAGGGGATTTATATAGGGATCCAACGTGCTGACGTTGGCGGGGGTAGTGGGGCGAGAAGCCCCGCGGTCTTAGGTTTTGCACGCTTGCCTGCTTGCCTGTTTGACAGGCAAAGAGCCTCGCAGAGCACACGACTTTATGGATGTAAAGTATAGTGTGCTATACTTTACATGGAAGTAGTGACCGGATTATAATCCTAAATAGAGGTGTACATAAGGGTGGTGGAGGCATGAGTTTTGCGATTTGTCGGATGGAAAAAATGAAGTCCCATGATTTAAAAGGAATGCAGTTTCATAATCAACGAGAGAGGGAGAGTAAAACGAATCCCGACATCGATAAGGAGCGTTCTCATTTAAATTATGATTTGGTGAATCCGGATAAGATTGATTATAACAAACGAGTGAAAGAGATCATTGAGAGTCAGAAAACAGGAACGAGGAAGACCAGGAAGGATGCTGTTCTGGTCAATGAGTTGCTGATCACGTCTGATCGAGGTTTTTTTGATCGGTTAAATCCAGCTGAAGAAAAACAGTTCTTTGAAGAGAGTTATAAATTATTTGCTGATCGTTATGGCGAGAAGAACATTGCGTATGCGATGGTTCATATGGATGAAAAAACGCCTCATATGCATTTGGGGGTGGTTCCCATGCGTGATGGGAAGCTACAAGGAAAACATGTTTTTGATCGGAATGAATTACGTTGGATTCAAGACGAGTTTCCAAAGCATCTGCAGAAGCAAGGGTTTGATGTGGAGCGAGGAGAAAAAGGATCTAATCGGGAGCATTTAACGACGCAACAATTTAAGGCCAAAACATTAAAAGAACAAGTTGAGAGGTTAGAAAGTTCTTTATCTGAAAAACAAGCAGCGAAACAGGAGATTGAAACGTCTATCAATGAGATTGAGCATCGTTTAAGCGATTTAGGGAAGTCGTTAGATCAAGTGAAAAAGGTGGACGAGATTGACGTAAAGCTTGAAAAGAAGATGGGCTTATTCGCTTCTGACAGGGTCATATTGGAGCGAAAGGATTTTGAAGGTATTGAAACCTTAGCGAAAGCTTCAGAAGCCCTTAAAATGGAAAATAGGCAGCTTAAAATAGAAAATCAAAAACTTCATGACGGAAAAGACAAGCTTATAATGGAACGTGATTTGGTCCGAAACGAAAATATGGAGTTGAAGAAAGAAAACAAGCAGCTGAAAAAAGAGAATGACTTTTTAAAAGGAACACTAGAAAGAGTAAAGGAATTGTATCAGGAGAAATTGCCTGAACTGGCGAAGATGGTTGGGTATGTGAAGGCGAGTTTTTTAGATAAAGCGAAAGAAAAGTTGTTAAAACGATATTTTACTGATGATAACGAAATCAAAGGGGCTCAGAAATTTGCCCTGGATAAACAGGAGCAAGAAAAGCAGATCCAATCGACACGAAAGAGAAATCGTGATCGGGAGGGTGGTTTGGAGCGATAAGGAAAAAGCCCATTATCGTATAGAACCCCGCCGTCGCAAGCGCAAGGAATCGAAATGAGCTTTTTTTTATTATATAAAAATGAAAGAGATTTAGACATAAGAAAGAAGTTTGGATGATCATGTTAATGGTCAGAGGGAGGAAGAATGATTTGTTCGTACTGTGGGTCTGATAACGGTGGAAACTATGCAGAAAACTGTGGGTTTTGTGATGCTCCATTGAAGAAGCAGCGTCCAACGATGAAAGAGTTTGTCTATTTAAATCAATGTGAATTACCTTTTGATCAGCTGTCGAACTTTCATACATATGATTTATTGGTTTTGCTACGATTGGTAAGAGAAGAACGGTCAAAATCGTATAATCTCATGAGAACCGTTCAGAAGGCGCCAGAAGAGGTTGTTGTTGATCTAGATACATCAGCCTTTGCGGAAAGTGAATATAGGATCTATACGGCTCGTATGAAGGTGGTAGAAGGTATTTTGATTGATAGAATGGGGTACAAGCCTAAAAGAGTAGATGATAAATTACTAGAGAGTTTGAGAAAAAAGGTAGAAAATGGCTAGAAAAAAGGGAGTTTTATTGGTATTGTCGAAAGTAGAAAAAGAAAAAACCGCCCTGTCTTTGGTCGGATAGGCGGTTTTTGAAAATTTGCAAGGGATTAGTCCCTTTATTCACATTATTAGAGTATTTATATTCTAACACAAAGAGACTAATTCCTGCTACATAGGGAGAGGAATTAGATGAAAAAAAATGTTGGTAATTTTAGTGAAGCAGAAAGAAAAGCACGATTAAGAGATTTAGAAAATGAAAAGATATTAACTGAGGAAGAACTACAACAAGCAACTGAATTGCAAACTAAAGCAAATTCTAGAGGAATGGTATTAATTCCTGAAAGAAAAGTTAAAAATAAAGCGAGGTTTGTCCAGTTGAATCAAGCAAATCTTTTGTATTTACGTGAAATTAAATATCTAACTACTGCTGAAAAGACTTTTTTAATAGATATTGCTCCTCATGTTGAAATTGAATCTAATTGCATTGTAGAAGATTGTAAAAAGATTAACTCAACACCTTTAACTCAAAGTGATCTTGCAGTAGTTTTAGGAAAGAAAAAACAAAATGTAAATCCGATTATTAAGGGTTTAATTGATAAAGGCATTTTAGCCCGTTCTGAAAGTGGTTTAGAAGATAATAATGTTAGAGCATATGCTTTATTTGTAAATCCTCATATTATGTTTTCTGGAGACAGAGACAATGTAAACGGAACTTTAAAAGCTATGTTTAGAAGAAATCCTGCTGAATTAAAAAAACTACCTGAGAAATTATTTTAGAGCCAATTTTGGCTCTTTTTTTATTCATTTCGTGGTAATGATTTTTCATTACGAAAGTAATGAAAAATCATTACCACGAGATTACCCGAAAAACCAATCATATCAAGGGTTTAACCCACTTTTGAAAACTCCCCCCTTCTTACTCTTTATTTAATAGCAATTCGTCATTCGTTTTGCAACACTAATTTTATATATTTTTCGTTATTGCCTTTAAGGCTAAAAGGTTGCCATCAAGGCAACCAAAACCTTGTTTGTAAGGAGCTATAGTTAACATAATGAAGCATTATTGGTACTAAAAAAGGATCTCCAATTGAGATTAAGTGTTGATCTGTAAGTGTGATTAAATGAATAACATACCTATAACATCAATATTTTTAATTTATGGGGTACAGACACATACCCATCAAGCTAACGACAGAAACGATTAAAAATGTAATGATCCTTGTCCTAACATCGGTGAGTATCAGAAAAATCGGCATGACAAAGAAGCCTATGAAACTATCATTTTTTCGTTAGGCAACTTGTTGTTGTTTTACTGCTGTCTCATACACAATACCAAGAATGTCAAAAACG
>NZ_JBXDLD010000194.1:0-574 GCF_056820425.1 Priestia sp. KCTC 13724
ATATGCACGAAATAAATGAAAAAAGAATCCATTTCTGATAAGGTTAAAACACCCATGAAATAACCATCAGAAAGGATTCTTTTAATGGCTACTTTACCGCAATTAACTCTAAATTTCAATCGTAAGATTAAAGTATCAAATGATGGAGGTTCTCTTTCCTCTGATACAGGTGAATTCATCTTTCGAGAATTCGATGAAAAACTCGGTTTTTCAAAGACCTTAGCTACCCATCTAAGTTTGAAAGACACAAGGGCTTACTTTATTCATTCAAATGAAAATTTACTTCGGCAAAAGATTTATCAACTAATTGCCGGGTATTCTGAAGATGACGCTGCAGATCAATTAACACAAGATCCGGTGTTTACCCAAGTTCTTGGAACAGATGCGTTAGCTTCCCAGCCAAGTTTATCCCGTTTTTTTAGACGGTTTGATCAACAGTCAATCCTACAATTGGAACATGCCAATCAAGAACTACTGGATAAAGTACATAAATTCAGAGAGTCCCAAGGACTCCCGAAAGCACTCATCTTTGACCTGGATTCTACTCATTCAGACACCTATGGCAATCAAGAAG
>NZ_JBXDLD010000195.1:0-25598 GCF_056820425.1 Priestia sp. KCTC 13724
GTTTACGAGGTAATTCGTGATCAATTACCTCTATTTGTATTGGTTTTGGATAGGGATCTGAGTAGTTACTTTATTTAAGAAAATGCAAAAGGATGACAAGAAAGAAGTATTGATGTTTCACGTATTAAGTGATGAATTACCTCATGCGGACGAACTACTAAAAATGCCAGGATCAATTGCTATTTTGAATGTGGAAGAAAGTGAAGCAGGTGATGTAGGTGCCGAGTTTGTATCTATCCAACGCGATAATAAGAAAACAGTTCTTAAATTTAATATCAAACGTGATACAGAAGGTAAAGTAAGTAAGCTATACAGTTTTGCAGGCTCAAATGTATCTCTTGGTTTACAGCCTTCACAGATGACAATCGATGAATTTTACGAAGATGACCATGAAGGTATTGAGTATAGTGTAGATGATGACGGTACGGTTTCGGTGCCAGAAGGTCAACTATCAATTAATGATGAGTCGGAAACAAAATTGAAAGTAGTTAAATAAATTTGGAGGGAGCTTCGGCTCCTTTTATATAAGGTGGAAATTATGAATCTCTTAAAACATCACCTGTTAGAGAAAAGAGAGTTTATGAAACAAATTGAGCTCCTGCAATCTGAAAACCATCAATTAAAGAAGCAGTATGTTGAAACGGCTAGAAAACTTAAACGGTTTAAAAGTAAGTGCAAAGAGCTTGAGCGTAAGTTAGGGAATTGACGGATATAGCGAAACAAAGGAGGTAGAGAATGGATAATTTTGAAAGATGGCAAAGGATGCTTAATTCAGTAGGTACTACTCCAAAGATATGGAAAGTATTCGAAGAAATGAAACAAGAAATTATCAAATTAGAAGAAAAACTAAATAAACAAACTCAAGACAACCACTGTGTTATGTGTGGTGATTCCGCTAAAAAATTTATAAGTGATGGCTATTACTGTGACGACTGTTGTGAATAAGTAGTGCGCAATTCGGGAATAAAGCGTAATTGACGGAAAATGGTGGTGAATATAATGAATTATCCGTTTCGGAGAAGTGGCATAAAACAAAAAATCAAAGGAACAAATTTAGATCAAGAATTAATTATACCGATAGATAGTCCACCCTTTTGGCACACCATTCATGAACCGACTGATACTGAAATCAGCTTTATGCATGCGGTTCTAAAGATTGGAATTGATTGGGCAAGTCCAGAGGGTGATAAGACCGTAAAAACTATTGTGAAGGAGTAAGATTCCGAAATGTCAATAGACTTAACTGATGATCTTAACTTGTAAGAAGCACTTACAAGTTGAACTATTCGGAGATACCGAACACTACGAGAACATAGCGCAGGAGGAATGATTGCCCATAGCCTAATAGGTTCACCCAACACCTCTATTCTTACGGTGCACCTTTAAATAAAAAAAGCCAGGAATACTCTTCCCAGCATTAAATAAAACAACCTAAATAAATTATATCATGGGGGGAGTCCGCTTGAAACAAATGTCTTTTGTGCTTCCTGAGATAGATAGAAAAGCGACACAAGTAAAAATGGAATCACACTTTGAACAATATCGACTGTTTAAATACTTAGCGTTTGATGAAAGAGAAGCTTCAATAACGGCTAGTACAGAAGAAAGATTTCATGGTCCAACAAACGTGACAAGCGACCAAACTTCTAATATCGCAATTTATAATGCAGACATGGCGAAATATAGAAAGAACTTCATCTTTCGTACTGAGAGAGCTGTGGAGGGACTGCCAGATTATGAAAAGTTTCTAATAAAAGAAAGGTACATGTCCATTGATTCGGATTATTTAACTGATCAGAATGTGTACAACCATAAATTTAAACCACCAATTTCAGAAAAGAAATACGCAAAGCTTAGATGGAAAGCATTCTATAAGCTGGCAATTAGTTTAAATATTGCTGTATTAAGTGGGGAGGAATAACATGGATAAATCATTTAGATTATATAAAGTAATAGAAACTAAGGATATGTCAGCAGAAGAATTACAAAAGATTTTAAACGAAGCTACAGATGGATTTCCAGAAATGCAGATTGATTATGTTGTTGGTTCGAAAATCATTCTAGGATATGAGTCGTTGCTCAACGAAAAAGGAAGAATGGAATCTAAGCTTAGAATGCCGATTTCAAATTCAATGAAAATGGGTTTTTAAAACATCGGGGAAAATAATCCAAAAAGATTCCTAAAACTTTCCTAGAAAAACTCGAAAAGAAGTCGTGGTATTAGGTTTTATCCATGATAAATTTGTATTATCAAGAAAATATTCACAGAGGGCGTTCCTGTTTTGCAGGAGCGTCTTTTTTACATCTGAATGTATTTTATTAAAAGTAAATAAAAACGTCATATGAACGAATCTGACGTTTCAAAATCAAATGTAAGAAGGTGATTGAAATGAAAATTCGAGATCATCTTAAAACAGAACAATTTAGGCAGCTAGAAAAGATGAAGCAGCGTAAAGAGAAAGTGGACTGGAAAGAAATCATGGGAATGAATAGGCAGACTTTAAAAAGAGGTCGTGGTGGGGCTATGAAGAGAAAAGTGTAGTTATTATGGCAATACTATTGAATAAACATGTAAAAATTACTTTTAGAGAGAGGGATTTTTTATGGAATTTGTACAAGGACAGTTAGCTGCATACTGTGCAATGGTTAAAAATGGAAAACCTGCTGCGTTACTCTCGATAAAATCATGTCATGTAGAGAGCGCGTTGGCGTTAATAAAAACTTATGATTTACATTCATACGTTGAAAACCTTTCAGATGAAAGAAAATCATTATGGGTTTATAAATTCCCACATGTATTAGAAGTTATCAAAAGTACGAAGCAGGCGCCGGTTACGAATGTAGACCATTGGATGCTCGGTAAACTATTTGGTTATGACGAGCAGTCTATAAATGACTTTTTAGAAAAAGCCTAGATTGTTCTATATTCTGTTTTTTCACATCGTGGACAAGGTGGTAATCGATCAGAATTATCGTCTAAACGAACTAGTTGTCCACATGATTTGCATTGATATAAACCTTTTCCAGGTTTTTCTCCAGTTGATGGCATTCTTATCACCTCCTTTTTTACAATATTCGTCACAAAATAAGGTTTTCCTTCCTTATTTTGTTACAATCACATAGAACGGAGGTGAAATTAGTATAATGAGTAATAAAGAAATAATTACGTTAATTGGTTTTGTTGTTACAATAATTATTGGTTTGTTAAACTTAAGGGCAACTAAGAGTAATAGGTTTATATCAAGCATTAATGCAGAAAGACTAAAATGGATAAATAGTGTAAGAGAAGTTTTCAGTCAGTTTAATAAGAATTGTTATATATACGCAAATGTTTGTATTCAAGTACGTTATGCATATTACAATGGAGAAGATATAACAGCAGAAGAGGAAGAGAATGCAAATCGTGTTTTTCAAGACGTTTTGTATTATTTAGATCTCATAAAATTATATACAAATCCTATTGAAATACTTTCAGCTAAACTTCATTTAGCAATAGATTATATGGTGAATGAAGTTTTAGAAAAAGACTGTGATACTTTTGAATATAAAGAAATTAAGCAAGAAATTCATTATTATCAACAAGTCATATTAAAGTCTGAATGGAAAAGAATGAAACAAGAAGCTAAAGCAGGAAGAGAAATCTCTAAGGAAGAAATGGATGAGATATTTATATCTACTGCTTCGGAAATTGACGAAGACAATTACTTTAAGTTTTTAAAAGAAGAATTCGAAAAACAAAGAGAAAAAGAATTAAATATAAGTTAACCTCAATGTTTGAAAGTCTTATAAGTTTAACTTAAATTCATCTTACAAGATGGGCTTAAGTTGAACTTATTTTTAGATAAAGGAGAGATAATGCATGATTGTCCAAACAAGAAAAACAGTAGCTGGCACTGAATACTGGAATACTACAAACCAAAAGGTAGTGTTCGTTCCACAGGGTAAGCAGCCAACTTTTGATGTAACAGCTAATCCAGATTCCATGCTATCTTCAACTGAAAAAACAGTAGCCGAACCTATTGTTACATTCGAGGATATGACGGTCAAAGAGCTAAAGGCATATGCAACCGAGCATCAAATTGAACTGCCATCTGACGTAACAAAGAAGGGTGACATCATTCAAATGTTGTCTGATGTTGAGTGAAATATTGTGATTTCAATGGTTGCACCAATAAGATAAGCAAAGGTCGTTATTGTGAAGAACACAAGCGTTCCAAACCAAAACCTAAAAAGGCTAAGTCCATTTACAAACATGAGAACAAACCATTCTACAATTCAAAGGAATGGAAGTATGTAAGGTCACAAGTCTACGAACGAGAGAAAGGTTACTGTGAACGATGTAAGAAGTTTACCTTTGGCCGTAATGCTCATGTACATCACATCATTCCAATTAAACAAGACATGACACTTAAATTAGAATTAAATAATTTAATGTTACTCTGCCACATCTGCCACACAATTGTGGAAAACGAGGACAAACCAAAAGCAGTTTTTCCAAGTTATTTTAAATAGCCCCCCTGTCTAAATTAAATTTTTAGGCTCTGGGAAAGACGGGTCACAATGGGGGAAAACTTATCGTTAGACAAAATTTTGTAAAAATAAAGGGGGGTGTAAAATGTCTACGAAAAAAGAGCGTCAAAAATTAGTGTTAGAAAAAACAGAAGCTGAGAAAGAGCGAATCTTAAAGATTATGCGTGACGCGGATATTTACACCCTCACTTTAGATCCATTGATTGAATCGTACCTGGATATCTTTGAGATTTATCAAACAATGTACATCGAATGGAGAGAAAAAGGATTTCCGGCTACTCAGCGTCACACGAATAAAGCTGGAGCCACTAATAACTCGAAACATCCACTGGCTCAACAAGTCGAAACATGGTCTGAAAAAAAGACGAAAGCTTTAGATTTGCTTGGACTTACAAATAAATCAAAGCCAGGCAAGTTTGTAACAGGGGGTTCATCTGTCCGCAAGGATGAAGAAATAAAAAAGCCCGAGAAGAAGCCAGTGGATGAGCTAGCAGCACATCGAAGTAAATGGCGGAGCAGCAAATGATTGAACGCGGTGTCAATTATGCGGATATTTTCGCTAAAAAGGTAAGAAAGAATCCAAAAAAGTATCCAGATACTATTAAGTTGATGATAGACCGATGGTACAAGTGGAAAAAGCGTAAAGATATTTGGTTCGATGTAGATCGTGCGAATGAAATGATGGATTGGGTTGAAACATTTGTCCGTCATACAAAAGGAGATTTAGCCGGACAGCCGTTCATCCTTGAAGAATGGGAGAAGTTCTTATATTCATGGATATATGGTTGGGTGCACAAGAATGAAAAAGGCAAAGTGGTGCGTGTTACGCGTGAAGCTTATGTCCAAGTGCCAAAGAAAAACGGAAAAACATTAATCGCAGTCGGCGCTTTAGGCTATTCCATGTTTGGAGAGGGAGTCTTGAGCGCGGATTGTTATTGTTGTGCCAGCGATTTTAACCAAGCTCAGTATGCAGCAAAGCCGTTTGCAGCTACAATCATGAACCATGACGCTCTAATGAATGCATCGCACATCTACAAAGGCCCAAAAGGTACTGTTTCAAGCGTTACGTATGATTATATTCATAATGATCTAGCGTATCAGAACCAATTCATTGTTATGAGTAAGAATATTGATTCTATCGAAGGTTCTAACCCTCACTTTGTTTTAAATGACGAACTGCATAAGCAAGAAAATATGGACCAATACGATAACTTTAAATCAGCTCAAATCGCTCGTGATGAGCCAATTATGTTTAATATTAGTACAGCTGGTAAAGGTTCATCATCTGTGGGAATGCGCGTCTATCGTGAAGCAAAAGAAGTCTTGAAGAATGATGATAATGATGCAAGCTTTGTCATGATCTATGAACCAAACAAGAACTATGATTGGACAGACCGTAAAGTGTGGGCGATGGTGAATCCAAACATTGGTGTGTCTGTGACAATGAGTGCTTTAGAGACAGAGTTTATCACGGCCGCACGTTCAGCGCATAAAAAAGCTGAGTTCTTGTCAAAGCATTTAAATGTATTCGTAAACGGTGCTGATAACTTCTTTGAACACGACCAGGTGGTGCATGTCCTTGTTGATGAGTTAGGAGACTTGGTTGGTGAAACCTGCTATTTAGGATTAGATTTATCAAAGACAACAGATTTAACTTGTGTAAGCTTGAACTTTCCTACGTTTGATGAGAACGGCCGAGCGCTTTTGAAAGTCAAACAAATGTATTTTATTCCAAATGCAGACATTGAGTTTCGTGAGAAAGAAGACAATGTACCTTATACAGAATTGGTTGAGCAAGGTTACGTCCAGTTTTGTGATGGAAAGATGATAGATCAAGACCAAATCATGGATTATATTGTGGAGTGCATGGATACTTACGATGTTCGACAACTTAATTATGATCCGGCTATGTCTCAGAAACTTATTGAGAAGTGTGAAAACCTTGGATTGGAATGCTTGGTAGTAAATCAGTATCCAAACGTTATGAATGCAATGGTAGATGACGCTGAGCGATTGATCTATGAAAAGCGTTTGATTACAGACAATCCATTATTTATCTATTGCGCATTGAATTTAGTAGTGGTAACTAACATAAATGGCATGAAAGCTCCAAGTAAGCGACAGTCCAAAAAGAAAATTGATGGATATGTCGCTTTTTTAGTTGCTCATAAAGAAACAATGATGCTGATGGATGATGTTGATGAAGATAGCATGGATGATTTGATTAGTGAAATTTATCGATAAAAAAACGAGGTTTCTGATAATATAACCTCGTTTTTAAGTTGATAAATTATTCAGGAACTTTAACTATTTTTAAATCAATTAAGTTAGCTAATTCATTGTATGCTTCGGTAAGTTCATTATAATAGCCAAACGTCCATTGCATACTATGGTTAGTACTTCTACTTTGAACAAACTCTCTATCAAATTGAGCGGCTTTCTTAAAAAAAATATCAAATTCGCTGTGATTCAGCTCATCTTCGTGCAGCAAATAATACGCTTGTGCAGTTAACAAAGCATTATTAGCTAAAGAATGATTATGATATAAAGCAATCTCGTTAACTTCTTTTCCGTCTAATTCATTAGATAGCATATTGTATACCTTTTGGTACTTAGAGAAAGCTTTTTGAATAAAGATTTTGACGTTTTCTTTATGCTTTAAGAAATTTTCCAAATTTTACACCACCTTCCACAGTGTATTCTAGCAGAAAATTTAAGAGATTATAAGATAAAGGAGGTGAGAAATTGGGACTAAGAGACAAACTTTCAAATGTTCTATTGCGTCAAATTGAAAAACGTGGCTGGTTTGAGGATATTTTTTCTAACACCATTCGATACGGTGGCAAGTATGTTAATGATGACACTATTCTCGAATCAAGTGATGTCTACGAACTGCTGCAGGATATCAGCAATCAAATGATGCTAGCTGATATTGTTGTGGAAGACCGGGATGGTAATGAGGTTAAACATCATTCATCACTAAAAGTATTAAAGTATCCTAACAATTATTTAACAAGTGCTGAATTTATCAAGTTGATGACCAATACTTATTTGCTACATGGAGAAGTGTTCCCTGTATTAGATAATAAACAAATTCATCTAGCGTCAAACGTCTATACAGAGCTAGATGACAACTTGATTGAGCATTTTAAAATCAATGGTGAAGAAATACCAGGCTTTATGGTTCGTCACATAAAAAATATTGGTACCAACCATTTGCAAGGTAAAGGGATTTTAGCACTTGGAAAAGATACGCTTGAGGGCGTAATGAGCGCTGAGAAAGTATTAACGGACAAGTATAAAAAGGGTGGATTGCTCGCTTTCCTTCTACAACTTGATGCTCATATCAACCCGCAAAATGGTGCACAGTCCAAATTAATTAATGCTATTTTAGATCAACTAGAAGCAATTGACGAGTCTAGGTCTGTCAAAATGATTCCGTTGGGCAAAGGGTACACGATAAATACGCTTAAAAGCCCCATAGAGGACGATAAGACCTTAGCATACCTAAATGTATACAAGAAGGATTTAGGCAAGTTTTTGGGCATAAACGTGGATACATATACGGCTCTTACGAAGTCTGATTTAGAAAAAGCCATGATGTACCTCCACAACAAAGCAGTTAAACCTATCATGAGAAATTTCGAAGACCATTTGAGTCTTCTTTTTTTTGGCAAAGATTCTGAGTTACGCATCAAATTTAAGATTAATATTCTTGATTTTGTTACGTACAGCACGAAAACAAACATTGGTTACAACATTGTTCGTACCGGTATTACATCACCAGATAATGTTGCTGATATGTTAGGTTTTCCTAAGCAAAATACGCCTGAAACACAAGCAATCTATATTTCTAATGATTTATCAAAAATTGGTGAGAAGAAAGCCACTGATGATTCTTTGAAGGGAGGTGATGGAAATGGCGAAGAAAAAGGAAACGAGAACATTTGACATCACCGGTCTTCAAACTCGTAATGCCACAGAAGCTGAATCCAGCGTTATTAGTGGTTATGCAGCAGTATTCAATTCACCTACTAATATAGGTGATTTTTTTACAGAGACAATCGCGCCTGGTGCTTTTAGTCGAGCGATTGCAGAGAATGGTGATATTCGAGCTCTATTTAATCATGATTGGAATAATGTCTTAGGTCGTACAAAGAGTGGTACGTTGCGTTTGGAAGAAGATGAACGCGGCTTAAAGTTTGAAGTTGAGTTACCAAATACATCTGTTGCTCGTGATCTAGCTGAAAGCATGAGGCGCGGCGATATTAATCAATGCTCGTTCGGGTTCTTTGCGACTGAAGAAACATGGGACTACTCGATGGAACCAGCTACAAGGACCATACATGAAGTGGAACTATATGAGGTGTCTGTTGTAAGCGTACCGGCTTATGACGACACAGAAGCTTCGGTTAGAAGTAAAGAGCTTGGGCAAGAAGTAGAAAAACGCAGAAAAATGATTAACCAAATCAATCAATTATTGGGGGAAAAGTAAATGAATAGACAATTATTATTATCTTTGCAAAAGCGCAACAAAGCTAGATTAACAGAGTTACGCACGAGAATTGAGAATGATGAAGTGCGTGCAGAGGATTTAACATCTGTTCAGCAAGAAATCGAAGAGTTGGCTACAGAAGCACAAGCTATTGCTGACGAGTTAGCAAATCTTGATGAAGGAAATGAAGGAGAAGAAGATACTACTTCTACAGAAGGCGCAGATGAAAGTACAGCTGAAGGAGAAGAAGGGCGTGATGGTAATCCCGAAGGAACAGATGAAAGTGGTGACCAAGGTGACGAACGTGCAAATCGTATCACTGGTGAGCAACGCTCTGCTGCTATCACAGCTATTAAAACAGCTTTATCAACTCGAAATGCAACTTCTACAAAGAAACGTGAAAGAGAGGTTCGCTCTGCTTTCGCTAACTTTGTTGTTGGTAACATTTCAGAAGCTGAAGCACGTTCTCTTGGTGTTGAAGCTGGTAACGGATCTGTTACTATTCCAGAAGTCATTGCATCTGAAATTATCACTTATGCTCAAGAAGAAAACTTATTACGTAAATACGGATCTCGTCATAAAACAAAAGGTGATGTGAAATATCCTGTGCTAGTTAAGAAAGCTGATGCAAACGTAACTAAAACAGAACGTGGAGCAGGCAATGAGATTCCTGAAACGGGCATTGAATTCGATGAAATCTTATTAGAGCCAGCAGAGTTTGACGCATTAGCTACAGTGACAAAAAAATTAATCAAGATGTCTGGTGTAAATGTAGAAGATATTGTTGTGGAAGAGCTGAAGAAAGCTTATGTACGTAAAGAAACAAACTATATGTTTAATGGTGATGATGCAGGAAACGAAAATCCTGGTGCATTGGCTAAAAAGGCAGTTCCTTACTACGAAACAGAAGCAATTGACACGGCAGCTGCAGGTTACTCTCAAAAGCTTTATTCTCAACTAGTTAAGCTTAAAGGTCAGCCGGTAACCGAAGTGTTAAAAAAATCAATGTGGATTGTAAACCGTGCTGCATTAACAATTTTAGAGGACATGACGGATACAACTGGCCGCCCTTTATTACACCAAGCAGTAGATGGTGTTGGTTATAAATTACTTGGCCATAAGTTAGATTTCACAGACGCTGCTGATGGCGCAGATCCAACTGCACCGGTATTCTATTTTGGAGATTTCAAAGCATTTCACATTCAAGATGTTATTGGTGCAATGGAGATGCAGAAACTTGTTGAGAAATACGCTAGCACAAATAAAATCGGCTTCCAAATCTATAACCTATTAGATGGACAGCTTGTTTATGGACCGTTTGAGCCTGCTGTTTATCGTTATGAAGTAGGAGCAACAGCACCAGTAGGCGGTTAATGATGAATACAGAGTTAGTGAGCCAATTAAAAGAGCATATACGTTGGGATGAGAGTATGGATGATTCCATGCTCTCTTTTTACATTGAACAAGCTAAAAGATACGTTCAAAGCGCAACAGGTCAGCAGACTCCTTATTTGGTAGTCATGTGTGCAGGTATCTTTTATGAATATCGTGTAGCTGAAAAAGAGCTTAAAGAAGCCCTGGATGCAATGACGCCGTTCTTCTTACAGGAGGTATACGATGCCACGGAGACTGAGTAACAACTTAAACAGCAGAATTACGTTTTTGAAAACAATAACTATTGAGGATGAACTGGGTCAAGAAATTGATCAAGAAGATGTGGAGTATGCAGCATGCTGGGCCGACATTAAAACCATGTTGGGAAAAGAATACTTTGCCGCGGCCGCAGCTCAAGCAGAACGCACCTACCGTTTTATTATTCGTTACCGTTCAGATATTACTTCTGACATGAAAATTAAATTTAAGGGTCGCATTTTTGATATTACACACCCTCCAATTAATGATGGTGAAAACAATGTCACGCTTACTGTCATCGCCAAAGAGCGTATTTGAGCGAGGTGTAACCAGTGGTTCACATTAATGATTTGTCTCGAGAAATTGCAAAGCAGCTAGCTATGTACACCAGAGATGTCAAGGAAGGTATGGAAGAAGCAAAAGCACAATCGTCCAAGAACCTTGTGAAAGAATTAAGACAGACTAGTCCAAAACAAACCGGTGATTATAGAAAAGGCTGGCGTACTAAAAAAGTAGGTAATGCAATGGTAGTCTACAACAAAACGGACTATCAGCTTACACACCTGCTTGAAAAAGGTCATGTTAAAAGAGGCGGGGGTAGGGTAGGCGCAAAAGTCCATATTCGTCCTGCTGAAGAAAAAGCGATTGCTGAATTTTTAAAAGAAGTCCAGAAGGTGATTCAAACATGAATTTAGCTGAACTGAAAAAGTTGCTCGATCAAGTAGGTTATCCCGTTGCATATTCACATTTTATCGCTACTTCCACAAAGCCAGTTCCTGAACCGCCGTATATTACATTTTTAGAAACCTATTCAACGAATTTTAAAGCTGATAACCAAGTTTATAAAAAAGTGTATTCAGTAGATATCGAATTGTATACTGGTCACAAGGATTTACAGGCAGAAAGTAAGATAGAAGCTATTTTGGATGCTAATAGGTTAGCTTATGAGACGGATGAAACATTTATTGAATCTGAAAATCTATTCCAAAAAATATACGAAGTGAGGTTGATTTAATATGTCAGAAAACAAAGTAACATTCGGATTGATGAACGTGCACTACGCTCCATATGAAATTGTGGATGGAGCTCCTGTATTCGAAACACCAATCCCCATTCCTGGCGGTGTAGAACTTTCAGGCGAGCCTAGAGGTGACTTGATTGAGTTTTACGCTGACAATATGCTTTATTATTCAGCTTCTAACAATCAAGGATACGAAAATACACTCATTATCGCGAATATCCCTGAACAATTTGCACAAGATGCGTTAGGTGAAGAGCTAGATGAAAAAGACTTTGTATTAAACGAAATTGCTGATAAGTCGGGCAAGCCATTTGCGTTGTTGTTTCAATTTGAGGGGGACGTAAAAGCTGTTCGTCATGTAATGTATAACTGCATTGCCAATCGTCCTACTATTAGTTCATCCACAAAAACAGATGCGGTTGAACCAAACCAAAATGAATTGACGCTAATTTCAAGCCCAATCAAAATTGGTGGCAAGATGCAGGTTAAAACTAAAACAACAGCTAAAACTCCAGCAGCTGTTTATGATGCGTGGTTTGATAAAGTGTACGAAAAAACTGTAGTGTAATGGATGGTGAACCGGCATGGAACAAATGTTAACAATTGATGGTAAGCAGGTCTCTTTTAAATCAAATGCATCCACACCTTTACGATTCAAGGCTCAATTCGGAAAGGATTTCTTTTCAGAAATTATTAAGTTAAATCAATTAAATAAATTCGATGTAAGTGGTGACGATCCTGACTATTCAATGCTAGAGAAGGTTGACTTTGATGTGTTTTATAACGTGATTTGGGCATTAGCAAAAACAGCTAATCCTAAAATCCCTGAACCTATTGCGTGGTTAGATGATTTTGAAGAATTTCCGATGTTTGATATTATTCCGCAACTGCAGCAACTGATTGTCTTCAGCATTGAAGGTAAAAAAAAATAGAAAAATCCGAAGGAACGAGTCAGGAGGAAATTATAACCACTGATTCGTTCCTTTTGTTATGCAAAAAAAGTGGTCTATCTACTGAAGATATGGACCATATGACGATTGGAATGTGCTTGGATTACATCGATGAATACATCGAAATGGAGAATCCAAAGAAAAAGAAGAAGTCACGTAAAGCCACACAAGCTGACTTTGATGCTTTTTAATGTGAGGTGAGAGCATGGCGAAAGGTCGCATTAAAGGAATTACCGTTGAAATCGGTGGGGATACAGTTGGCTTAGAAAAAGCTCTGTCCCAAGTTAATAAAAAAAGCGCAGATTTACAAAAAGAATTAAGAGATGTAGAACGGCTTTTAAAATTTAACCCTGGCAACACTGAAGCATTAGCGCAAAAGCAAAAATTACTTGCTGATCAAGTCGCGAATACATCGGATAAGCTGAAACAGCTTAAACAAGCCGAAGAGCAAGTCCAGCAACAATTCAAAAACGGTAAGATATCTGAGGAACAATATCGCTCTTTTAGACGTGAAATTGAGTTTACCGAAAGCTCATTGAATAGCGCTAAGCAAAAGATGGCGGATATGAAAGCAGAGCAAGAAAAAGTTGCAAACTCTACAAAGATGTTAAACACACTCTTTGACGCTACTGGAACAAGTGTGGATAGGTTTGCTAATACGCTAGGTGGTCGCTTAGTCACAGCTATTCGGAACGGCGAAGCTAGTTCTAAACAGCTTGAAAAAGCTATCGAATTAATTGGAAAAGAAGCACTTGGATCCAGTGCTGATATAGATAAAATGAAACAGGCCCTGTCATCAGTAGATGGCGGGGCCTCTTTAAAATTCGTAAAAAAAGAACTATCAAATGTAGCCAAAGAAGCTAAGACAGCTAAAAAAGAAGTATCTGAGTTTAACGTTGAATTAGAAAATATGCTAGGTGCTGCAGTTGCCGGTGGAGGTATTGCAGGAGCTGTAAGCCAAGCATTGGATACAACATCTTTAGATGCAAAGATTGATATTACCTTTGAAGTGCCAGAATCCAGCATGGCATCCGTAAAGGCTGCTGTTCGAGGTGTGGAAGCTTATGGAGTTGATGCAGAATCAGCGCTTGAAGGTGTTCGAAGGCAGTGGGCTTTAAATAAAGATGCTAGTGATGAATCAAATGCTGCAATTGTAAAAGGTGCAGGTGTTATTGCAGCTAGTTATGCTGGTATTGATTTCACTGAATTGATTCAAGAAACGAACGAAATTAGCAAAGCATTAAAGATTAGTAATGAAGATGCCTTAGCTTTAACTAATTCCTTATTAAAAGCTGGATTCCCGCCAGAACAGTTGGACATTATTGCCGAGTATGGAACACAACTACAAATGGCTGGCTATAACGCAGAAGAAATACAGGCTATTATGTCTGCTGGTGTCGATACTGGCACTTGGAACATTGATAACCTGTTAGATGGCTTGAAAGAAGGGCGTATTAAAGTAGCGGAGTTCGGTCAAGAAGTACCAAAAGCTTTGAAAGATTTATTAAAAGGTACTGATATATCAGCCAAACAGATGCAAGAGTGGGGAAAAGCTGTCGCAAAGGGTGGAGAAGGCGGTTCGAAAGCCATGCAAGAGATTGCTAAGGCTTTAAATGGTGTGGAGGACGAAACTAAAAAGAATGCTCTTGGTGTTCAAATTTTCGGGACCATGTATGAAGATCAAGGGCAAAATATTATTGATACTTTGCTCAATGCTCAAACCGCAACAGTAGACTTAAAAGCAAATCAAGATGAGTTAAATGAATCTACTGGAAAGTTGGACGCAACGCCAGCTGTACAAATGCAACAGGCTCTTGCTGATTTAAAAACCGCGTTAGAGCCACTTTTAGGTGTTATCGCTTCAGTAATATCTGCCATTGCCACATGGGCATCCAATAACCCCACATTAGCAGCTACTATTACAGCAATTGTAGCTGCAGTTGGTATCTTTTTAGGCATATTGTTAGCTCTAGCACCTGTATTTGCACTAATAACTGGCTTAGCCACTACTTTAGGAATAAGCATCGGAGCTATTATGGCACCAATTTTAATTGCTGTAGCTGCCATTGCAGCCTTAATTGCAATAGGAGTAGCTCTATATAAAAACTGGGACACAATTGTAACCAAAGCAGGGGAACTGAAAGAAAAAGTTGTTAATAAATTTCAAGAATTAAAGACAAGCGCTTCTGAAAAAATAGAATCCATGAAGCAGGCTGTTTCCGATAAATTTGAAGAAGCGAAGCAGAAAGCATCAGAAATTGTAGAAAGCTTGAAAAATGCGGTACGAGATAAGTTTGAATCTATGCGCAACGCGATTTCTGACAAACTGAATTCTGCTAAAAGTACTATAACTCAAATTTGGGGAAATATAAAATCCTTCTTCACATCCACTCTAGCTAATTTACTATCTACTACAACTGGAAAGTTTCAAGATATCGTTGGTGCTGTTCGTCAAAAGATGACAGATGTGTATAACAAGGTCAAAGATTTATGGAATAAGGCTGAATCCTTTTTAAAAGGTGTAGATCTTAAATCCATCGGTTCAGACATGATTAAAGGTTTGATTAATGGTGTTGGATCTATGGCAAAATCACTTGTCAGTAAAGTAGAAGGTGTTGTTGGTGATGCGGTAAGTGCAGCGAAAAACTTACTGGGTATTCATTCTCCTTCACGTGTCTTTATGGAAATAGGTGAATTTACAGGTGAAGGTTATGAAATTGGACTAGATTCTATGGTGACTAGTATTAAAAAAGCATCGGAAAAGATGGCTGCAGCTGCGGTGCCAGCTATCCCTAAATTTAAAGTCCCTAAAGTTCAAACAGAAGATAATACAAGTCGTAGCGTTAGTGCCAATAATCAACCAGCTAGCAATCAAATTAACTTTGCTGGACTGTTTAATGGGGCTAATTTTCACGTGCGAAATAATGATGATATTGAACAAATTGCAAGGAAATTAGCTGAGCATATCGCTAGGAAAGGCAGGGGAGCTTTCGGATGATCAAAATAGACGGTGTAGATTTAGAAAGCATTGGATTGATACTACTGCCGGACCATCAAAACCCCGGAGCTCCTGACACTAGAGATTACATTGAAACAATCCCTGGTATGAACGGTGCCTATGATTACGGTGCAGATTTTGAACCTAGATACTTTGAATTTTCTTTTCAAGTAAAGCCTCAGGCTTCTAAATTAGCTGTAACACAAATTATTAGAAAAGCTAAACGGCTTTTTTTAGATGACTGGGGCAAGCCGAAAACTGTAAAGTTAGAAATTTATTATGAACCAGATATTTATTATAAAGCGCGTTATTCTGGCTCATGGCCGATAGAGCGATTAATTCGAACTGGTACATTTAATTTACCTATGACTGCATTTGACCCAGCACAATACAGTAAAACGTCAAATGACAAAGTAACATGGGGTAGCAAAGAAATTACGTTCGCTAATATGATGTACACATTTGGACATACAGGTGGCGGAAAGGCTAAAAGCATTACATTACCTCAAAACTATCCTGTTTATGTGAGCGGATTAGCAATAAAACCTATTATTACAATCACTGGAACAGGTACTAACGTGACTCTATCAACAAACAGCAAAGCATGTTCACTTGGAACATTTACAAATACAAATTGGATCATTGACTTAGAGGAATACACAGTCATCAGGAATGGAGTGAATGGTTTGAGCGATTTTAATGGCGATTTCTTAGAGTTCATGCCTGGACAAAACCAAATTTCGATTGGTGGTAGTAACTTAAACTTTACTATTCAAGTGAAATTTGAAGATAAATTTATGTAAAAGAGGTGAGACAAATGCCAGTTGAAAAGATTAGTCATGAAGAGTCTTTGTTTGAGGGAACGGAGAAGTTGAATGCTTCGATAGAGCAGTCTAATGATGCGATTAAAGAAGCTACAACAGCTAAAAGTACTGCTAATCAAGCTGTTTCAACATCACAGGAAGCCGTCACGAAAGCCGAAAGTGTACAAGCTCAATTTAATGCAGTGGTTGTGGAAGGAGACTCTTCACCTGCAGCTGATCAAGCGAGGTTGGATGCCGAAAATGTTTTGCACCCCACTTTAAAGGCGAGAGCAGATAGTGATTATAACAAAGTTACTGCGCAATTGGCTGATATTGCATCAGAAAACGAAACATATAGCGCTAAACAAGTCAAAGCAATGGCAGCGCTAATGAACAAACTAGCAAACAATCAAAGTATTCGAGGTGTATGCCAAGGTGATAGTTTAACTAATGGGCAAGACACAGAGAGTGCAGATAGACGACCGTATACTGCAGATACAACCTATGTTGAAGGAGCTTCGACAGATACGCCTGTTGGTGCTTACACATACCCAGAAGTTTTAAGGTCGGCTTTAAATGAGATGGGGAAACCCACGACAATCTTAAAACGTGGTCGCAACGGTGATACAGCGCAATCCTCGTATAATCGTTGGACAACAAATCCTAATGCTGATTTCCATATTATTCAGTTAGGTACTAATGATACGTGGCTAGAAAACGATATTCTAATTAACATTGAACATTATTATAAATTAGTCAAGCGTATCTTAGATTGGGGAAGTGCTGTTATTATCTTTACACCACCAAAAAAGAGAGGGTATTCACATTGGCAAGGGACTTATGGAGCGTTGTTGAAAGAACTTGGAAAGCGTTTTTGTATCCCTGTTATCGACACAACTATGTTTTTTGATGGATATGCTACAAGTGAAATTATACAATCTGATGGTGTCCATTTTAATGGGAAAGGGTATTACGTTTTAGGAGCAAAAGCTGCTTCTGTATTAACTGGGACGCGAACAGTCACCGATCCACTTTCTTTAAAATCTGGTAGACATTTAATTATTGATCCTAATTATAACCATTGGTCAAGAAAAGGAGATATCTCTTTCATTAATGACACTCAAAGCCCAATTGGTTCTGGTGACAATAAAGGACAAGGGATTGCGGTTAGACTAGGCGGTCAAGGTCAAATAAGCTTTGGATTTTACGCAGAAGAGGATGATTTATTATTGATTCCTCAGTTTAGAGTGACAAGTGATGCTAGATGTTCAATTGAGTTAAATTACCGAGCAGAAGCACCTTATCCTGTAACCTCTTTAGTACAAGGTGATAGTAGTCAATCAACTCAAGAAAAACCACCAAATGCAATTTATTATCAAAAGGGCGAAAATCACATATTGGATTATCCGTACACATCAATGAGTAATTTTATTTATGATGCTGTACGAGTTACATCACGAGGTTATAATTCTGTTCAAATCAAAAATAGTGAGGCTAACGGATATGTTTACTTCTATGGTTTTATTGTGGTAAGCATGCTTGATTTCTTAACAGATCGTTTGATTAAATCTCGAGGTGACAATGTTAGGGTAGGTGATTCAAGTAAAACTTCCCTGGATTTAGTTGCAAAAGACTATATTTTTATCAGTGCTCTACTTGCTCCGAACGCGAACGCGCCTAGGGATATTGGAGCGCATTGGTCGAAATGGAGAAAAGGATTCTTTAATGGTTTTGTTTCAACAGGAGCTTTTACTACAACTAATCGCCCAACATATGATGATTATCAACCGGGTTCTATGATATTTGACACGACATTGAACAAGCCGATATGGCGTAATGCTGACAATAATGGCTGGGTAGATGCAAATGGTAACAATGTATAGTGATAAAATACATCTTAAATTGCAAAAAACCTTTATAAAAAAATAAAAAGTAGTATATTAGTAGTAATTACTACTTTTGGAGGTTTTTAGTTTTGCGAGGAAATAAAATTACTATCACACTACTTTTATTAACTGTTTTCACTTTTGTTTTTATAGGGCTTAGCTATATGCTTTTTAAAACAGAAGTGAAGAATACTATTGCAGAAGATAAAGTGGTGGCAGATAAATTTAACGAAAAGCAAGAAGCATTAGAACAAAAGAAGATTAAAGAAGCAGAAGAAGAAAAGAAACGAATTTATAATAAACATAAAGGTGAACCGTTAATATATTCACCTATGGGTGACAGCCTAGCATTAGGGCTTCACGCGACAACGAAAGAGAAAAAGTACACAGCTGTTTTACCGCAACTAATTGAAGAAAATTTAGGGTATAGTGTAACAGTCGCAGATGGTGCAACTGAAGGAGGAACAGGGTTAAAAGATTTCGGAATTCCCAATTTACCGAAAGTTATTGCTCAAAAACCAGACCTTGTAACTATTGAATTCGGGACGAATGATTCTGATGAAAATTTTAAGAAGGTTTACTCCACAGCTGAAGAGTTTGAAGAAAGACTATTACACGTAATTAATACTTTAAAATCGCAAGAAAAACCACCTAAGATAATATTAGTTACAACTTGGGGTCTGTTCGAAAGATCTTTTAAATATGACGCTGTAATTGAAAAGGTTGGGAAACAGACAGGTGTTCCAGTTGCTAATATCCAATCTATTTGGTATGGAAGAAATGATACGTTTGGGCCTAAAGGGTATAAAGATTTGTTTGGTAATGAGAGTGATGGGTGGCATCCTAACGATCAAGGGCATAAAGAAATCGCCAATCAAATTTTTGAGCAAGCGTATGAAATATTAAAGTAATAACTTGTAAAGAGGACTAATTATAGTCCTCTTTTTGTTTTAAAAAGGAGGAATAAATATGGATGATTACGGTAAAGTAGCGTTATCGAAGATGAAGAAAACAGAAGAAGATATACAAGGTGTTACTGCACAATTGGAGACAATTGCGCAATAAAGAAAAATAAAACGTAACAAAGGAAAGAGGGCTGAATTAGTCCTCTTTTTTTGTATAAGGGGGTACCAATGAATCATATCCAAGTATACAACCGCAGCATGCAACGTGTTGCGGTTCTTAACCGTGCTTATAAAATTAGTTATACTAAAGAAATCAACAATGTATGGCTATGTTCTTTCAAGCTTTCTTTAAACGACCCCAAAAACAAAGAAGTCATAGCCAAACATTTTATTGAACTATACGATCACGAAAAGCGAATCGGAATGTTTGTAGTAAATCCCCAGAAAACAGTAAAAAACGAATCAGACAATAGCATAACGTATAATTGCGAGCACGTCTTGAGTACCTTACACTCAGACGTGCTTTTTGGTTATTATCAATATTCGAATTTGACGACAAGAGATGTGCTACAAGCACTGATCAATCAGCAAGAGGTGAAGCATTGGAAGTTGGGGCAAGTTGATTTCACACGATATTTTCATTATGGATGGGAAAATGAGGACTCGCTGCTCAATGCAATCGTTAGTGTGCCTAAATCATTTAATGATTCTTATATGTGGACGTGGGATGATACATCATATCCATTTACGTTGAATCTTGTCCGTCCAACTGACGAAAAAGTGGATATTGTTCGTTTCGGAAAAAATCTTAAAGGAATTGAAAAAGATATAGATCCAACTGGTATCGTCACCAGGATTTATCCACTAGGGTACGGTGAAGGTGTTAATCAGCTTACAATTACATCAGTTAACAAGGGCATTCCATATCTACAGGCTGAACCAGCCATTATTGCTGAATATGGCATCCACAAGCAGATATGGGCTGATAAGCGCTTTGAAGATGCTCAGAGTTTAAAAGAGTCTGCTCAAGCATTATTAGATAAAAATAAGCATCCACAAGTTACTGTAGCACTGGATTGCATTGATTATGAATTAATAGATCCATATAAAGTTACAAAGTACGATATAGGAAAGATTTTAGAAATATATGACGAAGATACGGATACAAATATGGACTTGCGCATTATGAAAATTACGAAGTCAGATGTGTATGGTTCGCCTAGTGATATTCAATTTGAAATAGGGAATGTACGTGCAGATATAGGAACCACTATAACGGATTTACAAAAGAAGCAGTTAGTGAATGACACGTATTCACAAGGTGCTACAAATATTGATAGCCGAGACTTCCAAGACAACTGTGATAGTGAACACCCTGCTATTATTCGCTTCCCTATACCTGATGATGTAGTTAACATCAACCAGATGCTGCTAACCTTTGAAACACAGAAGTTTAGAGCTTACGAGCGAGCTATTAAAGGTGGTGGAGCTATCGTTTCATCTACATCAGCAGGCGGGGCAGTAGTTAAATCAACTAGCAGCGGGGGAGCCGTGGTTAATTCAACAAGTTCTGGTGGTGGCTCTACTCAAACAAGCTCAAGTGGCGGTGGCAGCACTCAAACTTCAAGTAGTGGTGGCGGTGTTAGTAAGTCAACATTAAGTGGTGGTGGAAGTACGCAATCTAGTACATTTTCCAATCCAACATTTTTCATTCACAGTTCAGACCCATTTAGGATGGGGGACTTGCCACCGTATGAAGACCATGTGCATGTAGTTCAAGTTAATGATCAGCTAAATCACTCACATAATGTTAACATTCCAGCGCATACGCACAATTTTGAAGTGCCTAGTCATACACACTCAGTTAATACTCCAGCACATACACATGATGTTAGTATTCCAGCGCATACACATCAAATCAATATTCCAAATCATGTTCATGACATTGATATTCCGGCGCACACTCACGATATTACGTTGCCTGATCACACTCACGATATTGAGTTTGGGATTTTTGAATTAAATCAGATACCTTCAAGAATAACAATTGAAGTAGATGGAAATGTGGTTTCTTTCAATGAAACAAGTGGTGAAAACATTGACTTAGTGCCTTATTTAGCGAAAGATGATGGAGGTCGTATCCAGCGAGGCCGTTATGCAGAGATAAAATTAACACCGGATAGCTTGGCTCGCATTAATGCAACAGTAACAAGTCGTTTATTTATTCAGTCACGTATTGGAGGTAATTATTAATGCTAATTCAAGTGTTAACTCATAGTGGACAAGAACATGAAATAACCGTGGAGGGCTATGATCCAGTAGAAGTAAATCAGCAGATTAACGATACATCAGTATATACAGTTCTAATTGGAGACAAAATTTTTTCAAGAATAGATATAAAATATGTGGGACCAAAGGAAGCTGAATAAGCTTCTTTTTATTTTATAAAAGGGTGGGGTAATTATGTTTGAAGAGCAAGTTTGGAATACACTTCTTCAAAATGGGCCATTTGCAGCATTATTTATTTGGTTATTATTTAAGGTTACAAAGGAATCAAAAGAGCGTGAAGATCGTTTAATGAGTCATGTGGAGCGTACCACAGATACGTTGCAACGTATTGAACAAAGTGTGACAGGTATGCAAGATGAAATTAAGGATATTCGTGAACAAATAGAAGGTCAATGAGTCACTGTCTCTGCAGTGGCTTTTTATATACCTAAAAACAAGGAGGAGAAAGAGAATGACTTATAAATTTCAACAGTTACCACAATTGGTTGATAAGCGAGGGAAACTACCAAGCAAAGGTTCTTACAATAAACGTGCGAAAGGGGTTAAATCCATTACAACTCGTGTATGGCATCATTCACTAACAAAACTATCAGCTGGAGGTTCCAATATTGATTCCTTTGCTGAGTATCATGTCTTAACAAATGGTTGGCCCGAAATTGCCTATCATTTTGTGATTGACCCAAATAAAATTATGAACGGCAAAGCGGCTATTTATTATTGTGTGGATATTAGTAAGCGTAGCTATCACGTGGGTAACAGCAACACAATTGGACTTGGTATCTGTGTCATTGGAGATTATCGTACAGAGAAGTTAAGCGCAGCTACCCTCGCATCCATGAATGATATCCGAAAAGCCTTAATTGCAGACAAGATTGGTAAGTATGATAAAGGTCACAGTGAAATGCCAGGGTACAGCTGGAAAGCATGTTGTGTGTATGACTTCCATCCAGTGTTTGCTAATACGCTTAATCAAGTAACCCCAAGTGTTTCGGTTACTCCTGCAGTTCCACCCGATTTGTATACGATTCAAGAGGGCGATACATTTTGGTCAATCGCTGAAAAAGATGGGCCAGCAGGAATTACGGTCAATGATTTAATTGTGGCAAATCCAGGCGTAGATCCAACCAAATTGAAGGTTGGTCAAACGATTAAACTTGGTAAATCACAGTACGCATACACAAGAGAGTCAGAAACGCCTAAACAGCCACAATCAGCTTATCGATACCCATTACCTTCAGGATTACTTAAAAAGGGCGCACGTGGCGAATCTGTGCGTCAATTACAAGTTGCTTTAGCTGCAGTTCATTTTTATCCGAATAAAAATGTTAAGAATCATGGGGTAGATGGCATCTTTGGCAATAATACAGAAAATGCACTAAGACGCTTTCAATCGGTTTATTTACCTGGACAAATAGATGGGGTTTATGGGCCGAAGACGAAAAGTAAATTGCAAGCTTCTTTAAAATCTAAAGGATATTAAGCGTATAAAAATATTAAGAATTCATATGACTCATTGAATACTAACTTAAGTAGAGAAACTTTAATTGATGTAAAGTTATTTATATAGTGAATTAATTTCCTTTAGCAATGTACAATTATTTTATGTTTTTGCATTTTCCTTTATTAATTCTATTTTTTGCTTGTCTTTAAATATAGATAAATAATAAGTCTAATAAGATGTTTTTAATTTTTTTACCTAAAAAAGTAAAAAAAACACACTTTAGAAGTCATGAATGATATTATTTAGTTATATTTTAGTAGAAGAGAGGATTAGAAAGTGCAATTAATTCCTATAATACCTAAAACAAAAAACTATTGGTTAGTAAGAACACAAGGAGGAAAATATTATGAAGAATATAGAAAAAATGGTTTTATTGCGATTAATTGGGATGAAATTTCTGTTAATGATATAAAAAATTTATCTAGAGAAGATTTAGAGAATAAAATTAAAGAATATTACCCTAAAAAAAAGAAGCCTGGCCGAGCTGCTGGGCAGCTTAAAACATTTACAAATTTAATAAAAAAAGGGGACACCGTTGTTATTACAAGTTATTCTTCAAATCAATTCTCTGTTGGAGAAGTCCTAGAAGATGATTGTTATACTGAGGAAGTCTCCCCAAAACAATTAGAAGTAAACAACAAATTATGTTCTTTTCAGAAACGAAAAAAAGTAAAATGGATAAAAGAAGTTCATAAATGGGATGTTGAATTTTCGATGTTTAAGCTGTTACAACATGCTCAGAATACTATTAGTGATGCTAATGATTACGCAGATGTAATAGAGAGTATGATACATGATTTTTATATTCGAGGTGCCAAAGCTGAGTTAACATTAAGAGTGAAAAAAGAAGGCAACATTCCGTGGAATTCATTTTTTTCAATGGGGAATGAAATCTCAGAACTAGCCAGTGATTTTAACACTTTTACTAATAAGTACTCTATTAACATGGACGAAATTGATACAAAAGTTAACATAAACTCTCCCGGTAAAATTAAACTTTCTGGGCCAGCAAAAGCTATTACTGCGTTAGGCTTAATTGTTGTTCTCACAGCGGGAGGAGGAATCAGTGTTCCACTTCCAGAAGTACTAGGTGGTGGAATTGATGTGCAATTTAATGGATTGTTACAGGAGGTTACTAACTATTTAGATCATCGTGAAGCTCGCGAGAAGCAAGATTTACTTCTTAAGGAGCACATGGATGACCTTGAAGTAGAAACTCCAGCAGAATTAGCTGAATTACTAGAAGCTGTCAAGCCACCAGTAAATCCGGAAAGTCCAGCGAAGGAATAAATTATGTTTCAAAAACAATGGGATGAGCTATAATAGTTTGTAGGAGGTGTTCAATTTGGATACAATATTAAATTTTATATCGGTAGTTGGCACCTTTCTCTTTACATTTGGCTTATTATACCTAATTCAGAGATATACTTTAGGTTTTATTCCTTTCCTTCAAAAAGAAATAAAACAAACAATTACCGTTGGCGATGTATTGTTTAGTATAATTTCTTTAGCAGTTATAATTGGATTTGTAGATTTTTATCGTCCTTATTGACATGATTTTGAAAATTATTCTAACTTAAGCTTTTATCTTAATTGATAAAAGCTTTTTTATTCAAAGTAAGTACTAAAATAAAGCTTGTCCATCACATTATTTACAATGCCGTTAAAATAACCGAATAGATTATCAATCTTAGCTTCTTGTTTAACCTTCATCACAAGTTCTTTCACAGCTTTTAATCCAACAGTTAACTCTTGTTGTGGAGTGAATGCACGTTCTTGTGTCATGTGATTAATAACACGGTTGCATTGCTTCACAACCTTCCACATTTCTGAGATTGTGGAGGACTCATTGTAAAAACAGCTTACTAGATCAGTGAACTGTTCTGGTACCCAATGAGGCACAAAGTTTGCTTTAGAAAAAGAATTAGCAGCTTTAGAAGTTAAAGCGCACGCTGTATTACGTTTATTATTAATATTTTGTTTTAAAGAAGGATTAGTTGTTTTAATGGCCGGACACTTCTTGGACTTTTCAATAGGTGTCTTGTCGGACATTTCTTCAATTGGCTCAATCACGATGGCATTTGATGTTTGTAACATGTCTTTACTGCGTTTCATTGGAACTTGTTTAATCACCTTTAAATCCTCAAGTTTCTTCATTAAACGCTGCACAGTTTTATAAGCTACTTCTAGTTTAGCTGCAATGGTATTCTTATTCATGTAGCTCACACCTAACTGTTTACAGCTGTGGCGCTTTAATAGCTCCAGTAATGCTATAAGTCTTGAGCGTACGTCTGCACGCTTAATAGACGTACACAGCATATCTTTATACGTTCTAACTGTTTCGTTCATTTCTTCAAGGTCTTTAAATGTAGAAAGGTTGTTAAATGATTCTTCACTTGCAATAACTTCAATTCGTTTCTTCATAGGGTCCTGTCTCCTTTTTAGAAACAAAAAGCAACGATTCACCAGTGATAGCAAACCGTTGCTAATGAACCCTGTAATGTATTAAACTACATTTAAGAGTACAGCAAGTGTTTGCCTATCCTCAGTAGGCGGACGGTATAAAAAGTGCGCCAACACTTTTTATA
>NZ_JBXDLD010000196.1:0-1173 GCF_056820425.1 Priestia sp. KCTC 13724
CTGTTTTTTTCTGGTAGATACAAATGTGTTTATTACATAATCATTATTATGTAAACTAAGTTTGTATATCATATAGGCTTAGTGACAGGGTTCCTGCTGTAGACCGCAAAGTAAGTTGGGGTAGCGTCAGAAAAATGCGGATTTACAACGTTAAGCATTTTGATACAAGTCTTATGAGAAATTATGAAGTCCTAATTTAACGATAATTTAATTATGTACCAATAGGCTAGACCCTATTGATACAAGGTTTTTTGTCTTAATGTTGTAAATCCGCCTAATCCTGATGCTATCCCTAATAGGTTTAATTTCTTTAAATAAAATGTAACAACTTTAAGTTGTTTCTAATTGCCTTAAGGCAATTTTTTATCTTTAACGGCTAAAATCTGGTCCTTGATCTTTCGCTCTATTTATATTGGTACTTCTCATTCTTCTCAATTGATGTCTTTGTTGGGCTTGCTCTTGGCTACGAGTAGCTTGTTGTATAGCATCAAAGATACCTGAGATCGTTTCTATGACGTGCTCTTTGACTTTTATGTTTTTCTCTATATCTGGTATTACATTTTGCTCTAGCTCTCTAATTTCGCCTTGTCGTTTGTTTAAATCATCTAGTCCTTTATATCCTTTTTCCTTAAGGTTATCACGATAGTGATTAGCTTCATGTTGCAATTCTTCATAGTGCTGACGTGATTTCTTTGAAACCAAGCGTTTGGCTGCTTCACCAGGGCTGTTGCTTAATGTATCAAGTTCCTTTTCTGTTTTTTCAAGGCTAGTAACCTGGCTCTTTATCTTATCTAGATGATCTTTTTCAGTTTGAAAGATTTTTAGGTCTTTCTTTAGTTTGTATAGATCGTCTTGTTGATTTTTAATCGCTTTTTCAATGACTTCTAACGTTACGGGAGTCTTTTTGGCCATATCTACATGTTTCTCTAGCTTTAAAGCATTGTCATAGGTCAAGTATTTTCCAGCTGTTTTCAAGTCGGGATAGTGAGAGCTTACTTCACGAATTTTCGCCATTTTAATGGCTTCTTCTGCTTGTAACAAGACTTTCGTTTCAACTTGAATCTGCTTTTTTTCATACTTGATTTGATGCAGGCGATTCTCTTTCTGTTGAGAGAATTCTTGATAGCGACTATAAAACTCCTCTTCAGTTGAAAAGCGAAGAGATTCCTTATA
>NZ_JBXDLD010000197.1:0-867 GCF_056820425.1 Priestia sp. KCTC 13724
TTCTGTTTGATTTCACGCTCTAAAGCCTTCACACGGTCATAGTAATTGCTGACATTTAGGAACTGTTGTTGCTGCACATGGAAATGACGTTCAATCGGGTCATGACGATCACTCATTTTGCGTAGTTCTGCCTGGCGTTTTGAGATATCGTCTAAGGAAACGATTTTTTGATTCAAAAGAGATGCAGCCTTTTGAATATGTGTTTTCTCAATATCCGTAGAGAAGCTAAATTGCTTCTCTTTTTCTTTTATTTTTTGTACATGAGCTTCTTTTTGAAGACGGTAAGTCTGCAGGTCAATAACGACTTTATTGTATTCTTGGCGTTCTCTGTTGATTTGACCACGGTCACTTTTCTTTCCTTTCTTCTCCATGTCATGAGCGACATGGCCTAAGTGAATGGTTGGAAGTACTTCAAGTCCCCGATTTTCATGAGAAAGGTGCGTAATACGCTCTTTACTTTTGGCTTGTTCTAATGCTTGATTGGCATAGTTTGCCCACTGTTCACGAATGGATAAGCAGCCTTCGCTATTTTTTACGTACCCCCGATTGTTTTCTTTTGCATTGGCAAAATCAGCATTCCAGTCACGATTCTTTTTGCCGAAACCATTTTCATCAATGTTTCTCATCGTTAACATGATATGAGCATGAGGATTATTAGCATCGTCACGATGAATGACAATATCAGCAACCATTCCTTTTTGAACAAACTCGTTTTGAGCAAAAGATCGAATGAGTTCTTTTTGTTGGTCATGATTCAGTTCAATTGGTAACGCAATGTTTAATTCGCGTGCTAATTGCGAGTCTTTGCGCTTCTCTACTTTTTCAACTTCATTCCATAAACGGTTCCGATCTTTCATCCATTCTGGC
>NZ_JBXDLD010000198.1:0-2510 GCF_056820425.1 Priestia sp. KCTC 13724
AATTCAGAAACTATAACTATTATTACGATTGGTAGAATGAGAGGGTAACGCCTTAAAATGCCATCCCAAAGATACGAATAGCGTAAATATGAGTAAACATATTTAGGTTATAAGCTCGTTGCGATGCCTTAGAAATCACCCTAACGTTAAGCCGAGGAAAACCGAACCAGAGGTGGTCGAGTGATATAGGGCTAGGGTCTATAAAATATCTATGGTTAGGATGTTCCGGAAGGAACTGACGAAGTCGGGAATGTACGGGTCTAAACGGCGGATACTTAGAAATGGGTATGACACATGAGTGTAGTAAGTGTGGGTTAGTAAAACTTTAGTCTATGAAACCCCATATAGTGTTTAAGGCACTATCTAGCTTACAGGCTTATACTGACGACCTACGGATATATGCACAGATAGTAATAATGGAACAAGGGAAGCTTAGAATGTGGAGGTTTTACTGCCGACGAAACATTGATGAGGAAAAGGTTTACCTATAACTTATCTTAATCTAAGTGAATGTAGTGGCATAAGCGTTGAAGTTTCTGTAACGGGAACTGAGCAATAGCCACAAGACATGTTAATGAGAAAACATTAAATGCTAAATAAATTCAGGGTTCGAGTAAGACTAAGAGATGCCAAACTCCTTTAAAGGAGGATTAACAGACTTGAAGGAAAGCCAAATCTTAAAGAAGAGACAATTACTAAGAAATAATGAATATTACACGATGCAAGATATATTTGACAGGTTATATGAACGATCATGCAAGAATCTTAAATTCAGAAATCTAATGCAGTATATATTCGATGAGAATAACATCTTATTAGCCTTTAGAAACATTAAGAAGAATAAGGGATCAACCACCGTTGGCACTGACAATATAGATATTTCTCACTACATGGAGATGGGGACAGACGAATTTGTAAGCTATTTTAAACATGAGTTTACAAATTATGTACCTAAGAGTGTCAAAAGGGTGGAGATACGAAAAGCGAACGGTAAAACCAGACCACTAGGAATACCATGTATGAAGGATAGAATCATACAACAATGTATCAAACAAGTATTGGAACCAATATGCGAAGCTAAATTCCATCAACATAGTTATGGTTTTAGACCTAATAGGTCGACAAATCACGCAATAGCTAGATGCATGCAACTAATGAATAAAGGACAACTACATTATGTAGTTGATATTGACATTAAAGGTTTCTTCGATAATGTCAATCATGCAAAACTAAAAAAGCAGTTATGGAATATGGGTATACAAGATAAAAATTTAATCAGCATTATTGGGAAAATACTTAAATCGGAAATAGAAGGGCAAGGTATCCCAACTAAAGGCGTACCGCAAGGTGGCATAATCAGCCCTCTCTTATCAAACGTGGTATTAAACGAATTAGACTGGTGGATAAGTTCGCAGTGGGAAACCTATGATACTAAACACAAATATTCTCGCTTACACAAATATAGAGCGATGAAAAGCACAAATCTCAAAGAAATATGGCTAGTAAGGTATGCAGATGACTTTAAAATCTTCTGCAGGGACTACAAAACAGCTCAAAGGATATATAAAGCTACCAAACAATGGTTAAAAGAAAGATTGGATTTAGACATAAGCGAAGAAAAGTCCAAAATAACCAATGTAAGGAAAAGAAGAACTGAATTTTTAGGATTTGCCCTTAAAGTCGAGAAAAAGAGAAACAAATACGTCTGTCAAAGCAATATGTGTGATAAGGCAAAAAAGCATACAATCAATAAAATTAAAAGCCAAATCAAAGTAATTCAGAAAAATTGCAGAAGGATGGAAGTATCTAAACTCAACTCTATCATACTCGGTAGCCACAACTATTACAGATGTGCTACAAATGTGAATTTAGACTTTTGCGAAATAAATTTCTTAGTATTGAAAACCTCGAAAAATAGATTAAAGAATCATATAACGGATGAACCTAAACTATCCGAAACCTACAGACGGTTATACGGAAACTACAATGGTAAAATCAGAACCGTACAAGATATTACCCTATTTCCTATCTATGGATGTAGAACCAAACCACCCATGTGTTTTAGTCAAGACATAAATAACTACACAGTTAGTGGAAGGTTAATTCTCCATAAAAAATTAGGAGGATACAATCACCTAATAGAACATTTGTTGAAAAGTAACTTCGAAAACCAATCAATGGAGCTTACCGATAACAAAATATCTCTTATTGCGGGTCAACGAGGCAAATGTTATGTCACTAACAATAATCTGGAAATAGGGTATATGGAATGTCATCATAAGAAACCTAAAAGTCAAGGCGGTACAGATGAATATAAAAACCTTGTATGGCTGTGTTATGAAGCTCATAAGCTCGTTCATTGCACGGAACAAGAAACCATTGAAAAGTATCTAAAACAACTTAACTTAGATGAAAAAGGTTTAAAACGTATCGATTCTTTAAGAAGGCAAGTAGGAAATTTAGCTATTTAATCGTAGTAACATTAACTTGTTGGACTGCCGTATGAGGGG
>NZ_JBXDLD010000199.1:0-1300 GCF_056820425.1 Priestia sp. KCTC 13724
CTTTTTGCGTACAATTGAAGCGACAATTGATTTTAGCTTTATTGAAGAAAAGCTTCTTCCTTATTATTGTGAAGACAATGGACGTCCTTCCATTCATCCCATTACGCTATTCAAAATGATGTTTATTGGCTACTTTTATGGCGTTCGTTCCGAACGTCAACTTGCCAAAGAAATTCAAACGAATGTGGCGTATCGATGGTTCTTAGGCTTATCGTTAACGGATGCCGTTCCTCACCATTCGACGATTAGTTTTAATCGCCGAACACGCTTTTTAGATACGACGATTTTTGAAGACATTTTTGATGAAATTGTTCGCCAGGCGATAGAACATCGCATGGTTGGTGGACGTGCTTTAATGACAGACTCGACTCATATCAAAGCGAACGCAAATAAACATAAATATGAAAAACAACCAAAGAAGTCCCGCCGACAAGCGTATATGGAAGAGTTAGAAGCAGCCGTCAACGAAGATCGTCTTGAAAACGGAAAAAAGAACTAAGTCCTCGAAAGGAAGGCGTTGCCTTACAAAAACAAACCCGCATCAGTACAACGGATCCCGATAGTGGTTTTATGATGAGAGATGGAAAGCCAGATGGCTTTCATTATTTAGATCATCGAACGGTGGATGTCAAACATAATATTATTACAGACACCTGTATTACAGCTGGCAATGTGGCTGACTCTGTTCCTTATCTTGACCGCCTTGACATACAAATAAAAAAGTTTCGCTTTTCTGTTGAAGCTGTTGCATTAGATGCCGGGTATTTTACAAGCCATATTTGTAAACGCCTTTCTGAAAAAGGGATTTTTATGGTGATGGGCTATCGGCGTTTTGGATCGTCAAACAAAGACGTGCCAAAACGTCTGTTTCACTACGTACAGGAAAAAGATGTATTCGCTTGTCCAATGGGGTGCATTTTATCGTATGCGACTACCAGTCGCACAGGAGATCGTACATACAAATCAAATCCAAGTGATTGTGCCGTTTGTCCAATGAGAGACGGTTGTTTTTCCGCTTCCCAAAAACAACGCGTGGTGACACGTCACATTTGGGAGAGATTCAAAGAACAAGCGCGTCTAAATAAGCGCACAAAAGCAGGTAAACAACTTTATCGTATGCGTTGCACGACGATTGAGCGTAGCTTTGCCGACGCAAAAGAGCTAAATGGGTATCGATATGCCCGGTATCGAGGGCTGAAGTCTGTCCAGATGCAGGCGTATCTGACGGCAGCTTGTCAAAACATGAAAAAAATCGCCCATTACCTGACCAAAACAGGTCAGGTAATGGGCGATTTTTATG
>NZ_JBXDLD010000200.1:0-1888 GCF_056820425.1 Priestia sp. KCTC 13724
TGTATCGAACATTAAAATTACTACAGAGAAATTAATCTAAATAGAATTGAATATAATAACCTTATATAATATTTTAAAAAACCCTCCCGATTAGTGGAGGTTTTCTCATTCAATATTCATCCTTAGATGTATAACAAATAAGATTTATTTTCTGCATATTTAATCTGCATATCTTTATAACAGTAAAGAGGCAGTCGTATTTCTGTTTATAACGATACTATTTCATAAAGGTTACAGCATATGAATAAAAGGTGTACTTTTTATACATTGTTTTCCTTGATTTGCTCAATAGAATGCCTATTCTATCAACGATGTATAAAAAGCTGCATAAACCATAAATTTAAAAAGCAAACGAGCCCTTGTGTATCAAGGGCTCGTTTTTTTCATGTGTTCCGGAAAGAGTGATTATGTAAACTAGCTCTGCATATGATATTCATATTATTAAATACGTCAATATGGTAAAATGTTACATATAAGATTCTTGTTTAGGAAGAAGGTGTTTTCTTAATGTTGAAGGTATCGTTGGTATGTATCTTAAGTTGCTTGATTATTTACGTAGGGCAGCTTGTATGGAGAAAAGGAAAAACTACTTTTATTGCTGGGTATGGAAAGATGTTTACACCTAAGAATGAAAAGCAGCTTGCTAAAGGATTTGGGATTATTATTATGTTATTTGGCTTAGAATCTATTATATTTCCTATTCTCTCTCTATTTTTTGATGGACTTGGAATTTATTATGGATTTCTAGTTGTGTTAAACTTCTTTGCTTTATTTGGAGTCATGATAAAGGATCAAGTACAAGGAGAAGCTTAAACGAAATAAAGGGCAGGAGAAATTTTATATTCTCCTGCCCTTTATTTGTGCCGATAATCTGGATTATGTTAACCAATGGTTTACAGCCTACTACTAAGCGTTTGTGGAAGTTTTTACATATTTGTTATAAAGTGGGCGTAAGAGGTGGTTAAGTTGAACTTAGGAGAACAATTGCAAAGACTAAGGGAAGAAAAAAATCTTTCTAGGGAAGAATTGGCCCAAGAAATGAATGTATCTAGGCAAGCTGTATATAAGTGGGAAAATAATAAAGGGTATCCCGATATTGAAAATCTTATTAAGCTAAGTGATTTATATAATGTGACGTTAGATGAACTAATTAAAGGTGATCATTCTTTTCAGAAAAAAATAGTAATAGATCAAAAAAAGAATAAAATTGAGGATTTATCAGACCCTGGTTTTATAATTGGAATCATTCTTGTATTTGTAGGATTATTTTTAGATTTAGGTGCATTTTCAGCTGGTGTTACAATACTAGGATTCTTAACGATGTTTTTTTATGATGATTTAAAGAAAACGTTTTGGACTATAAAAAAGGATTTTAAAGAAAAAAGGTAAGTAAAACAGGCTTTAAGAGAACTTGAAGCCTGTTTTTGTGCCTAGAAAATCCATTATGTAAACTAGTATTGAATATGGTATACATGATAAAGAGCACATATGTTGTTCTAAAAATGTGCTCTTTTAGGAAAGATTTCTTAATTTATTATTTGGCAAGTTCTTTTGCAGATAGCCCTAATATGTCCGTATTTTTAGGCGTATGCCCAAGTAGACGTAACATAGCTACAATTTGTCCTTTATGATGTGATTCGTGAGTAATTGAATGGACAAGTAATTGACGAGGTGTTTTTCTTATAAGACCACTGTTTGCTCTCCAAGCAAGCTCTTTTTCAATAGACTCATCAAATTTATCCGTGAATCGCTCGAATACTTTTTCTACGTATCTATCAGCTTGTTCAAAATAACGTTGGATATCGTCTACCTGCATACTATTAATTATTTCTTTTGTAAGTAGTGGTGATGAGGTTTCTGAAAGAACAAAAGAACCTAGCCAAGCATG